>NZ_DAISHT010000015.1:0-37192 GCF_036822375.1 Pseudoxanthobacter sp.
CTGACGGCGGCCGAGCGGGCCGCGCTTGTCGATGAGCTGCCCGACGGGCAGGCCGGCGCGCCGTGAAAGACGGTCCGCGGTCTTTGCGGTTCAGGCGATATTCAGGCACACACTGACAGGAAGGGTACGGGGGCGGCGGCATCGAGCGAGGATGTCATGGCGGGCGAACTGGCGGGCGAACCGGCGGGCGAACCGGCGAACGAACCGGCAGGCGGCGCGGCTGCAACGCGGTCGCGGTTGCGCCTGTGCGGGCTGGCGGCGGCGGTGTTGCTGGCAATGGCCGGCACGCCGGCCGCCGCGGCCTGTCTGGACGGTGCCGCGCAGCGGGCGGCAATCGCGGCCGGGCAGGTTGTGCGGCCGGCCGAGGTGCGTCGGGCGGCGGGCGGCGAACTTCTGGACCTGAGCCTCTGCGACGAGGGCGGCCGGCTGGTCTATATCGCAATCGTGCTGCGCCCGGACGGCGCCGTGAAGCGGGTGGTTTTCGACGCCCGCAGCGGCGCGGCGATCCGGGGCCGATAGGGAGAGGAAGCGAGCGTGCGCCTTCTGGTGATCGAGGACGATCCCGATCTCAACCGGCAGTTTGTGGAGGCCCTGAAAGCGGCCGACTATGCCGTGGACAGTGCAGCGGACGGCGAGGAAGGGCACTTCCTTGGCGACACCGAGCCCTATGACGCTGTGGTGATGGACATCGGGCTGCCGCGCATGGACGGCATCAGCGTTCTGAAGCGCTGGCGCGCGGACGGGCGCACCATGCCGGTTCTGCTGCTGACGGCCCGCGACCGCTGGAGCGACAAGGTGGCGGGCATCGATGCGGGGGCCGACGACTATGTCGCCAAGCCGTTCCACATCGAGGAGGTGCTGGCCCGCATCCGCGCGCTGGTGCGCCGGGCGGCCGGACACGCCAGCGACGAGATGAGCGTGGGGCCGGTGACGGTGGACCTGCGCGCCGGCAAGGTTTCGGTCTCCGGCCAGCCGGTGCGGCTGACGGCCCATGAGTTTCGTCTGATTGCCTATCTCATGCTGCACCGGGGGCGCATCGTGTCGCGCACCGAACTGACGGAGCATCTCTACGATCAGGATTTCGACCGGGATTCCAATACGATCGAAGTCTTTGTCGGCCGCGTTCGCAAGAAGCTCGCGGTGGACGTGATCGAGACCGTGCGCGGGCTCGGTTACCGGCTGCAGACACCGCCGGGCGGGGAGCGCTGAGCCTTGGCCGGCGGCGATGCCATGCGGCCCGGCGGGCAGGCGCGGCGACCGCGGTCGCTGGCGCTTTCGCTGTTCGTTTCTTCCGCGATCTGGAGCACCGTTGCGCTGGCCGTTGCCGGCATCGTGCTGGTGGCACTCTACCGCGCTTCCGTCGAGCGTTCGTTCGACGCACGGCTGGATATCTATCTGAAGGCGCTGGTCGCCGGCATCGTGCCGGGTGACGAGCCGGATGCGCGGTTGCAGGACCCGGGCAATCTCGGCGATCCCCGGTTCGGATTGCCGTTGTCCGGCTGGTACTGGCTGGTGCGCGATGCCGATGGCCGCACGGTGCTCGCTTCGCCATCGCTGGCCGGCGAACGGCTGGATATTGCCACGGAGGCGGCCGGCCAGCCGCGGGCGCAGTTCGTCGAGCAGGGGGCCACCCGCGGGCCGGACAACGAGGCGTTGCGCTATCTGGAACGTCGCATCACGCTCAATGACGGGCGGCGCTTTTCGCTGGCGGTGGCCGGCGACAGCGGCGAGATCGAGCGTGACGTGGCGCTGTTCGGCACCCGGGTTGCACTGACGCTGGCGATCTTCGGCGCCGGGCTGGTGCTGGCCACGCTGGTGCAGGTGCGCATCGGCCTCGGTCCGCTGAAGCGCATGCAGGCGGCCATCAAGGCGATCCGCAGCGGTGCCGCGGACCGGGTGGAAGGCGATTTTCCCCGCGAGATGGTGCCCGTGGCGGAGGAACTGAACGCTCTTATCGAATCGAATCGGAACGTGGTGGAACGGGCCCACACCCACGCCGGCAACCTCGCCCATGCCCTGAAGACACCCCTCAGCGTGATCCTCAACGAAGCGCGCGCCGCCGGCGGGCCGTTCGGCGACAAGATCGCCGAACAGGCCGCCCTGATGGGCGCGCGCATCACCAGCGATCTCGACCGCGCGCGGGCGGAAGCCCAGCGCCGGGTTTCGGTTTCGCGCTGCGAGGTGGCGCCGGCGGCAGAGGCGCTGGCGCGGGTGATGCGGGCCGTGCACGGCGACCGCGCGCTGGCGATTTCGGTTGCCTGTCCGGCCGGCCTTCTGGTCCGCGGCGAGCCGCAGGACCTCGACGAGATGCTGGGCAATCTCATGGACAATGCCTGCAAGTGGGCCGGCCGGAGTGTGGCGGTTTCGGCCGCAGCCGAGACCCGCAGCGGGCGGCGCTGGATTCGGGTGACCATCGACGATGACGGGCCGGGTCTGCCGGAGGCCCAGCGCGCGGCGGCGCTGCAGCGGGGCCGCCGGCTCGATGAGTCGGTGCCGGGGTCCGGGCTCGGGCTTTCCATCGTCACCGATCTGGCGGCCGGTTATGGCGGCCGGCTCACCCTTGGCCGTGCGCCGGCCGGCGGGCTGCGGGCCGAACTGCACCTGCCGGCCGGCTGAGGCCGGGGCTGAGCCGGCCGCCATGACCGGCGGGAGGGGTGCCGGGGTGTTGCCGGAATGACGCAGCCACGCGTTGTCGGCCCCACTTTCGCCGGCAGGCTGTGACACCCGGACCCGCAGAGGCGATAGTGGGGCCAGTGCGTTGCGTGCCGGCGGGCCGCACTCCGGGTGGTGATGTGATGAGACGGGCCATGAAGGCAGAACAGGGCTGGAGCGCCACGGCCCAGCTTGCCATTGCCGTGACGATGCTGATGGGCACCCTCAGCGCCTGCACCACGCTGCCCGGCGGCTTCGGCGTCGGGCGTTCGGCATCGCCCCCGCCGGAAGCGGCGCTTGCCGATCCCTCGGCGCAGGCCTTTGCCAACGCGCTGCCGACAACGGGCACGGTGGGGGCTGCGCTCGACGATACCGACCGGCAGGCGGCTGCCAAGGCCGAGATCGAGGCGCTGGAGATTTCGCGCACCGGCGCACCGGTGACCTGGAAGAACCCGGAAACCGAATCGTCGGGCGTGGTGGTGCCGGGGCCGACCTATATCGTCAACAATCAGGAATGCCGCGATTATACACACACCCTCAGTGCGGGCGGCGCCGAGCAGCTGCTGCGCGGGCGCGCCTGTCGCAGCGGCGACGGCACCTGGCGGCCGCTGAACTGAGGTGGCGGGAGCCGGACAGGGCCGCGGCGGGCCGGTGGATTTCAGAGGCTCATGCTGATCGGATTGATTTTCGCCGCGTTGCTGATCGCGTCTCTTCTCGCCGTGCTGTGGCCGCTGGCGCGTCGCCGCGCACCGGCCGGCACAGCGCCGGCGGCCGGCGACGTCGCCGTCTATGAAGCCGATCTGGTCAGTCTTGAGCGCGATATCGCCGCCGGCCGGCTGGACGCCGCGGCCGCCGGGGCGGTGCGCGCCGAAATCGGCCGGCGGCTGATCCGGGCGGCGCGGGCGCCGGCCGGGCCGCCGCCGCGCTCACCGGCCGCGCATGGCCGGCAGGCGGTGCTCGTTGCGGTTGCCGTTGCGATCTTCGTGCCGGCCTTTGCGCTGCTCGTCTATCTGCGTCTCGGCGTGCCTGAACTGGCGGATCAGCCGCTGGCTGCCCGTCTGCAACAGGCCCGGCAGGGCGGCGATATCGCCGCGCTCGTCGCCCGGGTCGAGGCGCGCCTTCAGAGCGCCCCGGACGACGGCCGCGGGTGGGCGGTGATCGCGCCGGTCTATCTGCGGCTCGGCCGCATCGACGATTCGGTGATGGCCTACCGCACGGCGCTGCGCCTGCTCGGGCCGCAGGCCGGGCTTGAAGCCGGGCTCGGCGAGGCGCTGGTGCAGGCCTCGGGAGGGGTCGTGACCGCGGAGGCCGAACAGGCGTTCCGGGCCGCGCAGGGGCTGGACCCGGCGGCAGTGAAGCCGCGGTTTTATCTGGCCATGGCGCTGACGCAGAGCGGCGACCGGGCGGGTGCGGTTGCCGCCTGGCAGGCGCTTCTGGCCGATGCGCCGCAGGATGCCGGCTGGGTGGCCATTGCCCGTTCCGAACTGGCCTCGCTGACCGCCTCGCCGCCTCCGGTTGCCGATGTGCCGCCGGGCGGAGAGGACATCGCCCGTATGCCGCCTGCGGCGCGGCAGGAGGCAATCCGCGCCATGGTCGGGGCGCTCGATCAGCGGCTTGCCGACGACGGCGGAAACGTGGACGAATGGTTGCGGCTGATGCGCGCGCGCCTCGTGCTCGGCGAAGATCAGGCCGCCCGCGCCGCGCTCGGCCGCGCCCGTGCCGCATTTGCCGGCGATGCGGAGCGCTCGCGCCGTCTTGAGACCGGTGCCCGCGATCTGGGGCTTGCCCCGTGAGGGCGGCCCGGCCGCGCACCGCGGCGGTGACGCCAGCCCCGCAGGAAGCAGCCCGGCAGGACCGATGATGCGCCGAAAGCAACGACGACTGGTCCTGATCGCGCTGTGCGGCGTGGTGCTGAGCGCCGCCGCGGCACTGGTGCTTTATGGGCTCAGCGGCGAGATCGTCTTTTTCCGGACGCCGGCGGAACTGGCCGGTAAGCCGCCTTCACCGGGCGAGCGGCTGCGTCTCGGCGGTCTTGTGGAGACCGGCAGCGTGCGGCGCGAGGGCGACCGCGTGCGCTTTGTCGTCACGGATACTGTCGCGACACTGCCGGTCGACTATCGCGGCCTGCTGCCGGATTTGTTCCGCGAAGGGCAGGGCGTGGTGGCCGAGGGGCGCCTTGGCGAAGACGGCGTGTTTCATGCCGAGACGGTGCTCGCCAAGCACGATGAGAAATATATGCCGCCCGATGTCGCTGCGGCGCTGAAGAAGCGCGGTGTCTGGGAAGACGGGCCGGCGGCGCCGGCCGGCACCGCGTCTGCGCCGGCGGAGAGCCGGCCATGATTGCCGAGGCCGGGCATTTTGCACTCGTTCTGGCACTGGCCCTTGCGCTGGTGCAGTCGGTCGTGCCGGTGTGGGGGGCGCGGACCGGGAACGACCGGGTGATGGCGATGGCGCCCGTCATCGCCGGCGTTCTGTTCGTGCTGGTGGCGCTGGCGTTTGCGGCGCTGGTCTCTGCCTATGTGCGGTCGGATTTCTCGCTTCTCAACGTGGTGCAGAACTCCCACTCCGAAAAGCCGCTGCTGTTTCGCATCACCGGCGTGTGGGGCAACCACGAAGGCTCGATGCTGCTTTGGGTGCTGATCCTGACCCTGTTCGGGGCGCTGGTGGCAGCCGGCGGGCGCGATCTTCCGGCCGACATGAAGGCGCTGGCGCTGGCCGCGCAGGGCTGGATTTCGGCCGCTTTTCTCGCCTTCATCCTGGCGACGTCCGATCCCTTCGTGCGGATCGATCCGGCGCCGATGGAGGGGCAGGACCTCAACCCGGTCCTTCAGGATATCGGTCTCGCCGTTCATCCGCCGCTGCTCTATCTGGGCTATGTCGGCCTTTCCGTGGCGTTCTCATTTGCGGTTGCGGCGCTGCTCGGCGGCCGCGTCGATGCGGCGTGGGCGCGGCGGCTGCGGCCGTGGGTGCTGATGGCGTGGTCGTTCCTGACGCTGGGCATCGCGATGGGATCCTACTGGGCCTATTACGAACTGGGCTGGGGCGGCTGGTGGTTCTGGGACCCGGTAGAGAACGCTTCGTTCATGCCCTGGCTGGCGGCAACCGCTCTGCTTCATTCCGCGGCGGTGATGGAGAAGCGGGCGGCCCTGAAGGTATGGACCGTTCTGCTCGCCATTCTTGCCTTCTCCCTGTCGCTGCTCGGCACCTTTCTGGTCCGCTCCGGGGTGCTGACCTCGGTGCACGCTTTTGCGACCGATCCCGGGCGCGGGCTGTTCATTCTGGCCATTCTGGCCGGCTTCATCGGCGGCAGCCTGACGCTGTTTGCGTGGCGCGCGCCGCAGCTTGCGCCGGGCGGGCTGTTCGCGCCGATCAGCCGCGAGGGGGCGCTGGTCTTTAACAACCTCATCCTCACCACCGCCTGTGCCACGGTGCTGGTCGGCACGCTCTATCCGCTGGCGCTGGATGTGCTGGCCGGGACGAAGATCACGGTCGGGGCACCGTTCTTCAACCTCACCTTCGTGCCGCTGATGGTGCCGGCCTTGCTGGCGGTGCCGTTCGGGCCCTTCCTCAGCTGGAAGCGGGCCGATCTTGCCGCGGTTGCCGAGCGCCTCATCGTGGTGGCTGCGATTGCGCTGGCGGCTGTGGCGGTGACGCTGTGGTGGTCGGGCGGCAGCGGCATTCTGGCGGCGCTGGCGCTCGGTCTCGGCATCTGGCTGGTGGCGGGCGCCGTGGCAGAGCCGGTGTGGCGCGTGACCCGCGGCGGCGGCGGCGCGGGTGCCGCGCTGCGGCGTCTGGCCGGCCTGCCGCTATCTGCCTGGGGCACGGCCTTCGGCCATCTCGGTCTCGGCCTGACCGTGATCGGCATTGCCGCCGCCACGGCCTTCCAGAGTGAAAAGATCGTCCTCATGAAGCCGGGCGACAGCCTCGGCCTCGCCGGCTACACGCTCGTCTACGAGGGCGCTCAGGCGGCCCGTGCGCCGACCTACACGGTCAGCACCGCCCGTTTCGCGCTGATGAAGGACGGCGCGCGGCTGGCGACACTGCGGCCGGAGAAGCGCTTCTATACGGTGCGGCAGATGCCGACGACGGAATCGGCGATCACGACGCGCGGGCTGTCGCAGGTCTATGTCAGTCTCGGCGATCCGGGGCCGGAAGGGGCTTTCGCCGTGCATGCGTTCTACAAGCCGCTGGTGACGCTGATCTGGCTCGGCGCCGTCGTCATGGCCTTCGGCGGGGTCTGTTCGCTGGCCGACCGGCGGCTGCGCATCGGGGTGCCGCGGGCCGCCTCCGCCCGCCGCCGTGCGCCGGGGGAAGCGGCCGGATGATGCGGGCCCGTCTCCGTGCGCTCGTTCTCGGTCTCCTGCTCGTGGCCGCGCCGCCGGGCACCGGCGGGGCCGTGCAGCCGGACGAGATCATGGCCGATCCGGCACTGGAGGCGCGTGCCCGCGGCATCACTGCGGGGCTGCGCTGCCTCGTTTGCCAGAATGAATCGGTGGATGATTCCGCCGCCCCGCTCGCCCGCGACCTGCGCCTGCTCGTGCGCGAGCGGCTCAAAGCCGGCGACAGCGACCGCGCCGTGATCGATTATCTCGTGGCGCGCTACGGCGCTTTCGTGCTGCTGAAACCGCCGCTGGCGCGGGATACCGTGCTGCTGTGGGCAACTCCGGTGCTGGTGCTGCTGGGCGGCGCGGCACTGGCGGTCATCGTGCTGCGCCGCCGCCGCGCGGGCGAAGCCCCGCTCAGCGCCGAGGAACAGGCGGAAATCGACGCCATTCGGCGGCGCAACACGCCGTCGTGAAGACGGGTTTGCCGACATTACCGATGTTTCATCTTGCGGACAGACTCCCGTAAGGCGCCGCCTGTCAGAAATCCTCGCAACGGGCCGGTTGCTGCGTCCCGGTCCTGCTCAAGACAATCCGATTGCGAGGAAGTTCCCCCGATGCATTCCACCTGCGAGAAGTCTGCGACTGCTGCGTCGTCTTCCCATGGTCTCATGCGGCGCCGCCGTTCGGCGCTGATGGCCGGCGTTCTGTCCCTGACGCTCGCCGGCGCGATGATCGGCGATATGGTCGCCCCGGCCTTCGCGGCCGAAGTCACCGTGCCGGCGACCACGGCCCAGCAGATGCCGAGCTTCGCCGAGGTGGTGGCGGCCGTTCAGCCGGCCGTCGTGTCCATCCGCGTCAAGGCCAAGGCAACGCCGGAGCAGTCGTCCTTTAACAACGACGACAGCGACGGCGATCAGCAGCAGGGCCCCGGCGGGCTGCCGTACGAGTTCTTCCGCCAGTTCGGCGCGCCGTTCGGCAAGGACGGTCGCGGCCCGCAGATGCGTCCGCGCGGCAACGGCGGCGTGGTGATGGGGCAGGGCTCCGGCTTTCTCATTTCGTCGGACGGCTATGTGGTGACCAACAATCACGTGGTCGACAATGCCACGGAAGTGACGGTGACCACCAACGACGGTCAGGATCATCAGGCCAAGGTCATCGGCACCGATGAGAAGACCGACGTCGCGCTGATCAAGATCGACGGCAAGTCCGACTTCCCCTATGTGCGCTTCTCCGGCGACGACGTGCGCGTCGGCGACTGGGTGATCGCGGTCGGCAATCCGTTCGGCCTCGGCGGCACGGTGACGGCCGGCATCGTTTCGGCGCGCGGCCGCGATATCGGTGCCGGTCCTTACGACGATTTCATCCAGATCGATGCCCCGATCAACAAGGGCAACTCCGGCGGCCCCACCTTCAATCTCAAGGGTCAGGTCGTGGGTATGAACACCGCGATCTATTCGCCCACCGGCGGCTCGGTCGGCATCGGCTTCGATATTCCGGCCGATACCGTGCAGAAGATCGTCGCCAGCCTGAAGGACAAGGGCACCGTGACCCGCGGCTGGCTCGGTGTGCAGATCCAGCCGATCTCCACCGACATTGCCGACAGCCTCGGCCTGAAGGGCACCAAGGGCGCGCTGGTTGCCTCGTCGCAGACCGACAGCCCGGCTGTGAAGGCCGGCGTCGAGACGGGCGATGCCATTCTCTCCGTGGATGGCAAGCCGGTGGATAGCCCGCGTGATCTTGCCCGCGTGATCGCCGCCTACGAGCCCGGCACCACCGTCAGGCTCGGCGTGTGGCGGGACGGTCGCGAGCAGGCCATCGATGTCAAACTCGGCCAGCTCCCGGCCCGCCAGCAGCAGGCGAGCGCCGACGATGTGCAGGAAACCCCGGACGGCGGCGCCAAGGTCGGCTCGCTCGGCCTCACGGTCGCCCCGGCTTCGGCCGTGACCGGCAAGGACCAGAAGGGCGTGGCCATCGTCAGCGTCGACCCCGACGGGCCGGCGGCCGACAAGGGCGTGTCGGCGGGCGATGTCATCGTCTCGGCCGGCGGTAAGCCGGTCGGCGATGTCGGCGATGTGACCGCCTCCATCGATGCGGCCCGCGCCAGCGGCCGCAAGGCGGTGCTGCTGCAGCTGAAGCAGGGCGGGCAGACCCGCTTTGTCGCGCTGCCCATCGCCAAGGCCTGATATCGCCGGCGCCTGATATCGCGAGGGCCCGGTCCCGGTGAACCCGGAGGTCGCGGCCTGCCGCGCAGGAACAAGGCGGGCGGCGCCGGTCGCCCGCAATCGCTACCGGTTCCGGCAAGGCTCCTGTCGCCCCCGCCCGGCCGGAACCGGACGGTGACAGGGCTGGTGCAATCCAGCCCTGTCACCGTATCCGTTCGCAACCGGCTTGCCCGCAGGCCGCTCTGCCGGGCGCCCGGAAAAGCGGCGCCTGCCGAAAATTCTCCCGCGATTTCCGCATCCTTTCGTCCTAATGTCGCTCGCGATCCGTCCTGCCGATGGCGGATCTGGCGAGAGTTACGGGGACACGAAGGAACACGATGCGGATTCTCGTGATCGAGGATGACCGGGACGCAGCCGCCTTCCTGCTCAGGGGCCTGCGCGAGGCCGGTCACGTCGCCGACCATGCGGCGGACGGCGACGTGGGGGCGATGGCGGTGGAAGAGGGCAGCTACGACGTTGTTGTCGTCGACCGCATGTTGCCGTTCCGCGACGGACTGTCGATCGTGGAGAGCATGCGGCGGCGTGGCGACGCGACGCCGGTGCTGATCCTCTCCGCGCTCGGACAGGTCGATGACCGTGTGCAGGGCCTGCGTGCCGGCGGCGACGACTACCTGACCAAGCCCTTTGCCTTCACGGAGCTGCTGGCCCGTGTCGAGGCACTGGGCCGTCGGCGGCGGGGGGGCGGCGGCGAGACCGACATGGTCTATCGCATCGCCGATCTTGAGCTTGACCGGCTTTCCCATGCCGTCACGCGCAGCGGGCAGGATATTCCCCTTCAGCCGCGCGAGTTCCGCCTGCTGGAATATCTGATGAAACACGCCGGTCAGGTGGTGACCCGCACCATGCTTCTGGAGAACGTGTGGGACTACCACTTCGATCCGCAAACCAACGTGATCGACGTGCACATCTCGCGCCTGCGCTCCAAGATCGACAAGGGTTTTGACAAGCCGCTGCTGCACACCGTGCGCGGGGCCGGCTACATGCTGCGCGACGGCGCACGCTGATGGCGGGTGCGGGCGAACGCGCGGAAGGCGAGCGCGGCGGCAACTTCCTGCGGTTCTTTCGCACCACCGCGTTCAAGCTGTCGGTTATCTATCTCGTCGTGTTCGCCGCTCTGTCGGTGTTCCTGATCGTCTATCTCGGGCGCAACACCACCGAGATGATGACCGAGCAGATGACGGACACCATCGATGCCGAGCTGGTCGGGCTGGCCGAGCAATATCGCGCCGGCGGCATTCCCCGGCTGGTGCGCGTCATCAGCGTGCGCTCGCAGGCGCCGGGGGCCAGCCTTTACCTGCTGACCGATTTCGGCGGCAACCGCATCGCCGGCAATGTGGCCGATATCGCCTCCACCGTTCTCGATGCGGCCGATGGCGTTGCCCGGCCGGTGCGCTACACCCGTCTGGCCGGTGCCGACGATACGGAAGGGCCGGCAGCCGGCAACGCCAACAAGGCGCTGGTGCGCGTTTTCGTGCTGCCGGGCGGCTTCCGCCTGCTGGTCGGGCGCGATCTGGCCGAGCGCGAGCGGCTTTCCGGTGTGGTGCAGGAGGCGTACTGGATCTCTGCGGCTGTGTTCGTGCTGCTGGGGCTGGTGACGTGGGTGTTCGTCAGCCGCCGCGTCCTGAAGCGCATCGAGGCGATTTCGCGCACCACCGGGCGCATCATGCAGGGCGATCTTTCCGGCCGGCTCGCCATCGACGGCTCGGGCGACGAGTTCGACCGTCTGGCCGCCTCGCTCAACGCCATGCTGGAGCGCATCGAGCAGCTCATGCACGGGGTGAAGGAGGTCTCCGACAACATCGCCCACGATCTCAGAACGCCGCTCACCCGACTGCGCGCCCGCGTGGAAGATACGCTGCGCATGCCGCCGTCCGAGGGCCTTTACCGGGAGACGCTGGAGGCCACGGTCGAGGACTGCGAAGCGCTGATGCGCACGTTCGAGGCGCTGCTGCGCATCGCGCGCGTGGAGGCCGGCACGGCGGGCGTGACGCTGGTTGCGGTCGATGCGGCGGAGATCGCCCGCGAGGTGGCCGAGCTTTACGAGCCGGTTGCGGAAGATGCCGGCTTCAGTCTCGTCAGCGATATCGGGTCCGATCTGACGGTCAGCGGCAACCGGGAACTTCTGGCGCAGGGCCTCATCAATCTCATCGACAACGCCATCAAGTACGGCCGCCCGGCCGGGCCGGAGGTCGCACCCGTCATCCGGCTCACGGCGCGCCGCGCCGGCGGGCGCGTGCTGCTGAGCGTGGCAGACAACGGCCCCGGCGTCGCGGAAGCCGACCGGGCCCGCATTCTCAACCGCTTCGTACGGCTGGAGAAGAGCCGCAGCGCCCCCGGTTCCGGTCTGGGACTGTCGCTGGTGCAGGCGGTGACGCGCCTGATGCAGGGCACGGTTGAACTCTCCGATGCCGGTCCCGGCCTTTCCATTACCCTGTCATTGCCGGCCTTGTGACCCCCGGCTGCCGGCCCGCGGCGGTACGCGGGCTTGATCGTACCGGCTGCCTTGCGCCAAATCGGGGCAAGGAAGGATGTGCCATGGTCAGCAAGAACAGCCCTGAGACGAAGATGACCGACACAACGGAGGGAGAGGCCGCCGTGCGCGGGACCGATCCGGCTTCGCTTGCCGGCCGCATCGCCATCGACCTGCCCCATGAAGGCGACGGCTGGCGCACGGTGGTGGCCGATCTCTCGGCGGCCGCGCAGGCCGCCGGTGCGGGCGTGCTGGCCGGCCGGCTGGCGGCGGATGCGCCGCTGGCGGCCTTTCTGGGGGCCGTGTTCGCGGATGCGCCGTTCCTGCGCGAACTCGCCTTCATCGATCCCGCCCGCCTTGCACGCCTGCTCGACGAGCCGCCCGAAGTGGCGCTGGAACGGCTGATCGATGCCACCCGCACCGGCTTTTCCGAGGATGCGCCGCTGATGCAGCATCTGCGCCGGCTGAAGCAGGAAATCGCCCTGCTGACGGCGCTGTGCGACCTTGGCGGCATCTGGCCGGTGTCTCAGGTCACGCGGGCGCTGTCGCGGTTTGCCGATGCCGCGCTGTCGGCCTGCCTGCGCCGGCTGATGCTGGAGGCCCACGCCCGCCGCAAGCTGGTTCTGGAAGACCCGGCCGACCCGGAGCGCAGCTGCGGTCTGGTCATTCTGGCCATGGGCAAGCACGGGGCGTTCGAACTCAATTATTCCAGCGATATCGACCTGATCGTGCTGTTCGATCCGCATCGCGTGCAACTGGCCGATCCGGACGAGTGCTCGACACTGTTTGTGCGCATGACGCGGCGGCTGGTGGCGATGATGCAGGAGCGCACGGCCGACGGCTATGTGTTCCGGGTCGATCTGCGCCTGCGCCCGGACCCCGGCGCCACGCCGCTTGCGATCTCGCTGGAAGGCGCGCTGATCTATTATGAAAGCATGGGGCAGAACTGGGAGCGGGCAGCCCTGATCAAGGCGCGCCCCTGCGCCGGCGACAAAGCGGCCGGCGAGGCCTTTCTGGCCGAAATCCGGCCGTTCATCTGGCGCAAGTCGTTCGATTACGCGGCCATTGCCGATGTGGCGGCCATCAAGCGCCAGATCAATGCGGTCAAGGGGCACGGCTCCATCGCCATTGCCGGGCACAATCTCAAGCTCGGTCGCGGCGGCATCCGCGAGATCGAGTTCTTCGTGCAGACCCAGCAGCTCATCGCCGGCGGTCGCGATCCGCGCCTGCGCGGCCGGCCGACGCGGGCGATGCTGACGATGCTGCACGAACTGGGCTGGATTTCGCGTTCCACCTGCGACGAGCTCGACCGCGCCTATGTCTTCCTGCGCCTCGTCGAACACCGCATTCAGATGGTGCACGACGAGCAGACCCACACGCTGCCGGCCGACGAAGACGGGCTGGCACGCATCGCCCGGCTCACCGGCTTTCCGTCCGTTCCCCCGTTTGCCCGCGTGCTGCGCACCCATATGCAGGCGGTGCAGCGCCATTACAGCCGCCTGTTCGAGCAGGCCCCGCAGCTCGCCGCCGATCACGGCAATCTCGTCTTCACCGGCGGCGATAACGATCCCTCCACCCTGAATGTCCTGAGCGAACTGGGCTTTTCCGGTCCGCAGGAGGTCGCCTCCACCATTCGCGGCTGGCATTTCGGACGTTATCCCGCAACCCGCTCGACCAAGGCCCGCGAACGGCTGACGGAGCTGACGCCGGCACTGCTCGGCGCCCTGTCGCGCACCGACAATCCGGATGCCGCCTTCGTCGCCTTCGACCGCTTCCTGTCGCAGTTGCCGACCGGCGTGCAGTTGTTCTCGCTGCTGCGCTCCAACCCCGGCCTGCTCGATCTGCTGGCCCGCATTCTCGGCACCGCGCCGCGTCTGGCCGCCATTCTCACCCGCCGCCCGCGGGTGCTCGATGCCCTGCTGGAGCCGGCCTTCTTCGATACCGTCCCGCGCGAATCCGATCTGGCCGAGCGGCTCGGCCGGTTCGTCGGCGAGGGGCGCAGCTATGAGGAAAAGCTCGACCGCGCCCGCATCTTCGGGCAGGAGCAGATGTTCCTGATCGGCGTGCGCGTCATCAGCGGCACCATCGAGCCGGTGGCCGCGGGGGCGGCCTATGCCGCCCTGGCCGACGTGGTGGTGCGCGCCATGGTCGCGGCGGCGGAAGATGAACTGGCCCGGCTCAACGGCCGCGTTCCGGGCGGCGAGGTCGCGGTGGTGGCCCTCGGCAAGCTCGGCGGTCGCGAGATGACGGCGGCTTCCGACCTCGACCTCATCCTGCTCTACGACCATCCCGATGCGGCAGAAGCCTCCGACGGCCCGAAGGCGCTCGCCCCCAGCCAGTATTACATCCGCCTCACCCAGCGGCTCGTCGCCGCCCTCAGCGCGCCCACCGGCGAGGGCACGCTCTATGAGGTGGATTTCCGCCTGCGGCCGTCCGGCAATGCCGGCCCGCTGGCCACCCGCCTGTCCGCCTTCGAGGCCTATCAGGCAAAGGATGCGTGGACGTGGGAGCAGCTTGCGCTCACCCGCGCCCGTCCCGTTTCCGGCAGTCTCGGCTTCCTGACGAAGGTCAATCAGGCGATCCGCGCCGGTCTGATGCGGCCGCGCGAGACTCTCGCCGCCGATGTGGCCGACATGCGCCGCCGGATCGAGGCGGAGAAGGGCGCGCGCGATCCCTGGGAGCTGAAGACGGTGGCGGGCGGCCTGATCGATCTGGAGTTCATTGCCCAGTATCTGCAACTGCGCCATGTCGGCGCGCACCCGGAAATCGCCTCCTCCAACACCCTGACGGCGCTGAACGCGCTGTTCCACGCCGGGCTGCTGCCGGGGCGCCATGCCGATGTGCTGCTGCCGGCGGCCGGGCTCTATCAGGCGCTGACACAGGTGCTCCGCCTTGCCGTGGAAGGCCCGTTCCGCAAAGAGGGCGCGCCCCGCGGCGTGCTGGCGCTGATCTGCCGCGCCGCCGGCGAGCCCGACATCGCCCGCGTCGAGGCGCGGCTCGTGGAGGTGCAGGCGGCGGTGCGGGCGGCGTTCACCGAGATCATCGGGCCGGTGGAAGGTCCGGCTGCGGCCACCGGCAGCGCGGCCGCGCCGGCCGGGGCCTGACGGCGGCGCCCGGTGCGGCCGGAGCCGGAAGACGCGAAAAGGGCCGGTGCGGCTTCTGCCGGCACCGGCCCTTTTCTGTCTGGCTGCGCGGTTGTTCCCGTCCGCCGCCTCAGGCGACGTCCTTGGTGCTTTCGCGACGCGGCGGGTCCTTCGGCAGGTGCACGGTGATGGTGGTGCCCACGCCCACTTCCGACTGGATCTCCATGCGCCCCCCGTGAAGCTGCACCAGCGAACGGGCGATGGCGAGGCCGAGGCCGGAGCCCTTGTGGCTCTTGGTGAACTGGTTTTCCACCTGCACGAACGGCTGGCCGAGGCGCAGGATTTCCTTCTTGGCAATGCCGATGCCCGTGTCTTCCACCGCCACCGCCACGCCGTCGTGGTCGGAACGGGCGCGCACCGTCACGGTGCCGCCCTGCGGGGTGAACTTCACGGCGTTCGACAGCAGGTTCAGCAGGATCTGCTTCATGGCGCGGCGGTCGACGTTCATCTTCAGTTCCGAGACCGTCGAGCTCACCTCGATGCCCTTCTCCGATGCCGTCGGCGACATGATGCGGGTGGCCTCGTTGACGACCTCTTCAAGGTCGATCGCCTCCACGGAAAGGTCGATCTGGCCGGCCTCGATGCGCGACATGTCGAGAATGTCGTTGATCACGCCCAGCAGGTAGTTTCCGCTGTGGTGGATGTCCTGACAATATTCGGCATATTTGTTGGAACCGAGCGGGCCGAACATGCCCTGCGTCATGATCTCCGAGAAGCCGATGATGGCGTTGAGCGGCGTCCGCAGCTCATGCGAGATGTTGGCGAGGAACTCCGACTTGGCGCGGTTGGCCTCCTCGGCGCGGGTCTTCTCCTCGGCATATTTCTCGGCCAGTTCCACCAGCTGGCGCGCCTGACTTTCCAGTTTCTGGCGCGACTGGCGCAGGTCGGCGACGGTGGCGCGCAGGCGCCGTTCGCTTTCCATCAGCCGCTCTTCATGGCGCTTCAGCGCGGTAATGTCGGTGCCGACCGAAACGAAGCCGCCATCCTTGGTGCGCCGTTCGTTGATCTGCAGCCAGCGTCCGTCGGCAAGCTGGGCCTCGTAGGAGCGCGAGCCTTCCTCCGGCCGGCCCTCGTTGAGGATTTCCGTCGTCACGATCGGCTGGCTGGCCGAACGCATGATGGAGGGGTAGGGCGCGCCGGCGGCAACGGCATCGTCCGGCAGGTTGTGAAGCTGCTGGTACTTGGAATTGCACATCACCAGACGGTTGTCGGCATCCCACAGCACGAACGCTTCGGAAATGGTCTCGATGGCATCGCGCAGGCGCATGTCGGCGGTGGCCGAACGCTCTGCCAGTGCGCGCTGCTCCGTCACGTCCACGCCAATGCCGATCAGGTGCGGCGTGGTGTTGTCGGTCTCCGCCACCAGTTCGGCGCGCATCCGCAGCCAGATCCAGCGGCCGTCGGCGTGGCGCATGCGCAGCATGCGGTCCAGCGTGCCGGCGCCGCTGGCCAGCATGTTGTCGGCAATGGCGAACAGGTCGCCGTCTTCCGGGTGGACGAGCGCGGAAACCTCGCGGAAGCCGAGCAGGTCCTCGCGCGGCTCCATGCCGAGAATGTCGTAGAGCGAGGCCGACCAGAACATCCGACCGCGGGCCAGATCCCAGTCGAACAGACCGCAGCGGCCGCGCATCAGCGCGGCGTCGATGCGCACCTGCGTGGCCGCATAGATGCCGTCGGCCGTCCGCGCCCGGGCGGACTGGGCGAAAAAGGCATAGACCAGCACCAGAATGACGGCGCTGGTGCACACGAACAGCGTCACGTTGGCGGAGAGATCGCGCTGCCAGGCGCCGAACACATCGGCCGTCGGCTGCAGCGCGGCCACCATGCCGCGGTCGCCGGCCAGCAGGTGAACGGTTGCAAAGGCGCGCTGCCCGTCCGTCAGGGTCAGTTCCAGCACCCCGGCCCGGGCCCCGAAAGTCGTCAGCGGCTGGCTTTCGCCGAGCAGGCTCACCAGCGTCGAGCCCTCAAGGTCGCTGCGGACCGGATCGGTGACGATGATGGCGCCGGTGGCATCGGTGACGATCAGTTGCCGGCCGTCCAGCGTCGCCCGGCTCGGCAGCACGCGGCGCAGGGATTCGCGGATGTCGGACGGCGCGGGCACAGCTGTCGCGTCGGGCGCAGCCTTCGCCGCACCGGCTGGCCTGCCGGCCGCCTTGCCGGTTACGGCCGCGGTGCCGGCGGCCGGAAAATCGTGGTCCAGCGTCGCCGTCACGCTGGTGGCAAGCAGCGCCAGCTCGTCGCGCGCCGTCCGGTCTGCCGCCTCATAGGCGCTGACCAGCGCGGCCACGCGGTAGCCGGCCATCACCAGAATGAAGATGATGGTCAGAACCGGAATGGCGCGGCGGAACAGCGGTTCCTTGGCAACAAGCTGGGCATAGGCCGGTGCCGCCAGCATGCCGGCATGGCCCGAAAGGGCCACGGGCGTGCCCGCCCGGCGGCCATTGCGCGCCGCAGTCCGGCCGGTTCGTCTTGCCCAGGCCACGCCCAGCGCCAGAAACGGCGCGCGGCGGGGCCTCGAGGCGTCGGCGGCTTCTGCCTGCGCCATCTGAGCATCCTCGCAGATCTCGTTGATTCTAATGCGATTCCGGCAATACTGACGAACCGAATCATGCGCATTTGAATCGACGGGACTCGGATTGTCCAGAGGGTATGGTTAAAATTTGGTGTAATATCAGTAAGGCATTGAAAACGCTTGTGTAAGGCGATTTTTGCTGGCGTCGCGACAGCCCCCCGACGCCGGCGTCGGAGGGCCGTCGCGGCGGGGGTCAGCCGAGGCAGCGCGAAACGATGTCGGTCACGTCCGCGGAAAGCGGGCTGCGGGCCGCGATCCGCTTCAGCTGGGCTTCCGCCAGCGCCCGCCGTCCGCTCTCCAGCGCCCGCCATGTGCGGAAGGCGCTGGCGAGGCGTGCGGCAAGTTGCGGGTTGCGGCTGTCGAGGTCGAGCACGACATCGGCAAGGAAGCGATAACCGGCCCCGTCCGGCCGGTTGAAGGCGGCCGGGTTCGACATCGTGAACGCTCCGATCAGCGAGCGCACCCGGTTGGGGTTGGCAAACGAGAACGCGGGGTGACGGGTCAGCCGCTCCACCGCCTCCAGCGTGTCGCCGCCCGGCGCGGTGGCCTGCGCCACCAGCCACTTGTCGATGGCCAGCGGATCGGCCCTGTGGCGGTCGTGGAAATCGGCCAGAGCGGTTTCAGCCTCCGGCGCTCCGGCGGCGATCAGCGTCGTCATGGCCGCCAGCCGGTCGGTCATATTGTCGGCGGCACGATAGGCGAGCAGAGTGCGCTGCGGCCCGCCGGGCAGCAGTGCCAGATAATCACCGAGCGTGTTGACCAGCGCGCGCCGTCCGCTGCCCGCGGCATCGGGCACATAGGGGGCGTTGCTGGCGAGCGCGTCGGCCAGCGTGCGGAAGCGTTCGCCCAGCGCATCGGCAATGGCCTGCTTCAGGGCCGCGCGGGCCGTGGCGATGGCGGCCGGGTCGATGTCGTGGCCGATCTCGCGGGCGATGTCGCCTTCGCCGGGCAGTTGCAGAACCAGTGCGCGGAAGGCCGGGTCGAGCGCGGCATCCTCGGCCACGGTGCCGAGCGCGGCGATCAGGCCGGCGCTGGCCGCGGGCTTTTGTCCGGCCGCCACCGCCTGCGTCATGGCCACGAGGTCGGTCAGGGCAAGGCCCTGCGCGGCCTCCCAGCGGCAGAACGGATCGCTGTCGTGCGCCAGCAGGAACAGCCGGTCGGCGGGGCCGAGGTCGCTGGCGAGCACCACGGGGGCGGAAAAGCCGCGCAGCAGCGACGGCACCACGGCCTCGTGCACGCCCTCGAACACCACCCGGTGCTGCGCTGCGGTGATGTGCAGCACATCGCCCGTCACCTCCGCGCCGCTGATGGCCGACGGCACCACATCGCGGCCATCGGGGCCCACCAGCCCGAACCGCACCGGCACCGGCACCGGCTGCTTGTCCGGCTGGCCCGGCGTCGGGGGCGTCGCCTGCGCGATATCGAGCACCAGACGCCCGGCCGCGCGGTCGTGGCTGTGGCGCACGGTCAGGCGCGGCGTGCCGGCCTGCCGGTACCAGACGAGGAAGGGCGCCAGATCGCGGCCGGCGCTTTCGGCAAAGCAGGCAATGAAATCCTCAATGGTCGCCGCCTCGCCGTCGTGGCGGGCGAAATAGAGGTCCATGCCGGCGGCAAACGCCGCCTCGCCGATCAGCGCCTTCAGGGTGCGGATCAGTTCTGCCCCCTTCTCGTAGATCGTCGCCGTGTAGAAATTATTGATCTCGTGGTAGATTTCGGGCCGGACCGGATGCGCGAGCGGCCCGGAATCCTCGGCGAACTGGGCGGTGCGCAACAGGCGCACGTCGCCGATGCGCTTGACGGCGCGCGAGCGGGCATCGGACGAGAATTCCTGATCGCGGAAAACCGTCAGCCCTTCCTTGAGGCAGAGCTGGAACCAGTCGCGGCAGGTGATGCGGTTTCCGGTCCAGTTGTGGAAATATTCGTGCGCAATCACGCGCTCGATGCCGGCATAGTCCTGATCGGTGGCGCTGTCGGGATCGGCCAGAACATACTTGTCGTTGAAGATGTTCAGGCCCTTGTTTTCCATCGCCCCCATGTTGAAGTCGGAGACGGCGACGATCATGAAGATGTCGAGGTCGTATTCGCGGCCGAACACCTCCTCGTCCCAGCGCATGGCGCGCTTCAGGCTGTCCATGGCAAAGGCCGTGCGCGGCTCGTTGCCGTGCTCCACATAGATGCGCAGCGTCACCTCGCGCCCGGTACGGGTGACGAAGCTGTCCTCCACCATGCCGAGATCGCCGGCGACCATGGCGAACAGATAAGAAGGCTTCGGCCAGGGGTCGTGCCACACGGCAAAGTGGGTGGCGCCGTCGGCGGCGGTCCCGGCGGCCACGCGGTTGCCGTTGGCCAGCAGCACCGGCGCGGCGCCGGCCGGCGCCTCGATGCGGGTGGTGTAGACGGCGAGCACGTCGGGCCGGTCGAGGAAATAGGTGATGCGGCGGAAGCCTTCCGCCTCGCACTGCGTGCACCAGGTGCCGCGGCTCTGGTAGAGCCCGCTCAGCGCCGCGTTGGCGGCCGGGTCGAGGTCTGTTTCGATCGTGAGCCGGAACGGCCGCGCCGGCGGCACCTTCAGCACAAAGGTATCTGGACCGGCCTCGAACGCCTCCGCAGCCAGCGGGGTGCCGTCAAGGCGGACCGAGACGAGCCGCAGGTCGTCGCCGTCGAGGGTCAGCGGCGTGCCGGCCGGCGTGCCCGGCCGCGGCGTCAGCGCCAGTGTCGCCGTCACGCGGGTCGTCTGCGGCTGCAGGCGGAAATCGAGTTCGACGGTGTCGATTGCATAGGGGGTCGGCTGGTAGTCGGCGAGGCGGACGGCCGTCCCGGCGTGGCGCAGCATCATCTCATCCTTCATCGCACCGGCACGCGGGCGTGCCGTCCGGTTGCAGGGCCCGGCCGGCGGAGTGCTGGCAATCGGGCCCCGTCCGTTTTAAGGACTTAAAGGATCCGGCGCCAGAGAGAGCGTGAGGCCTGCCGGAGGCGGAGAGACGGGACCGGTTAAAGAGGGCGGCGGCTGCACCCATGCAAGAGGAAAACACGCCCACTGTCCGTCGCGGCGGCTTTCTGCGCCGGCTTCAGGCGCTGCGTGCGCGCCGGCGGCGCCGGACGGTGCCTCTGGCTGTGGTGCTGGGCGGCGGTTACGGCCTGCTGCTGGTCATCTCGCTCGGGCTGGTGCTGCTGCTGACCGCCTCCACCAATTACCGCAACACCTACAGCCTGCTGAACGACAAGGCCCTGCTGGTGATGGACCTGCTGGCCACCACCATCAGCGGCCAGCTGGCGCCCGCCCGCGAGGCCGCCGGCGATCTCGCCGGCCTCTACCAGCAGAAGGTGTTCACGATCTCGTCCGACGATTCGCGCCTTTCCGCCACGCTGGAAGGCGTGCTGGCCGCCGGCAGCACCCTGTCGGCGGTGGCGGTGCTCGACCGCGAGTTCCGCGTCGTCGGCGTCTATCGCCAGAAGAACGGCGAGATTTTCCCCATCGATACGTCGCACATCCGTCCGCTCGGGATCGTCGACCGCACGCTGCTGGAAACGCTGCCCCGCGGCACGACGCCCTACTGGGCGCCGCTGCGCTTCGTGGCCGGCGCCCTGCTGGTTTCGGCCGTGGCTCCGCTCGATGCCGAAGACGGCACGCGGCGCGGCTGGGTGGTGGCTTCGGTCACGGCCGATTCCATTTCCGCGGTGGTCACCGCGCTCGGCAGCGGCTCCCACGCCACCACTTTCCTGCTGGACGATCAGGGCCGCGTCTTCGCCCACTCCAACGGCGCGGCGCTGGGCCTCGTGGAGGCCATCAGCCGGGCACAGGGGCCGGTGATGCCGGGCGACATCGGCGAGAGCGTGCTCGATGCCCTGATGCGCGGCGGCGGCGACAACCGGCGGTTTTCCAACCTCTCCGGCAACGTGCGGATCCGCGAGGTCGAGGTCGACGACCAGCCCTATATCGTCATCACCCGCACCCTCATCGGTCTCGGCGCCAAGCCGTGGACGGCCGGTGTCTATTCCCCGGCGGCCGACAGCCTCGACCAGCTGCGACAGCTCTATCTCTCCATCGCTGCGGGTCTGGTCATGGCGGTGATCGCGGTGCTGGCGGCGCTGTGGATCGCGCGGCGCATCGCCCGTTCGGTCGAGGCGCTGCGCACGGAGGCCGACCAGATCGCCGCCCTCAATCTCGACGAGGCGAGCGATGTGCCGCGCAGCCTCATCACCGAATTCGACAGTGGCGCCCGCGCTTTCAACGACATGCTGGCGGCGGTGCGGGCGTTCTCGCGCTATGTGCCGGCGGCGCTGGTGCGCCGCCTGATGCGCCTCGGCTTCGAGGCCGCTACGCGGCCGGAGCGGCGCGAGGCGGCGGTGCTGTTCACCGATCTCGCCGGCTTCACCACTCTGTCGGAAAACCTGCGGCCGGAGGAGGTCGCCGGCTATCTCAACCGTCATTTCACCGGCCTCGTGGCGTGCGTGGAGGCGGAAAACGGCATGGTCGATAAGTTCCTCGGCGACGGCATGATGGCGGTGTGGTCGGCCGACAGCCGTGCTGAGAACGGCCGCCATGCGCTGCGCGCCGCGGTGGCGATGGCGCGCATTGCGGCGGCCGAGGCGGCAAAGGCGCGGGCCGCGGGCGGGCGGGTGTTGCGGCTGCGCATCGGCGTCCACATCGGCCCGGTCATCGTCGGTAATCTCGGGGCGGCGGAGCGCGTCAACTACACCACCATCGGCGATCCGGTGAACGTGGCCTCGCGGCTGGAGGCTTATGGCAAGATGCTGGCGCCGGATGCCGACGTGGTGATCACGGCCTCCGAGGAGATCGTGAGCCTTGCCGATCCCGATATCCGCTGGGAGCGCATCGGCGCGGCCAGCCTGCGCGGCCGCTCCGGCGAGGTGCGCATCTGCCGCGTGCTGCCTTAGGGGCGGCCGGCGCGGCCGGGGCGGGCCCGCCGGGCACGGTCCGGCTGCGGGGCGGGGCATGTTGCCGCTGGTTGCAGCCGCGGCGCGCCGCGCGGGCAGCGGCTTGCCGGCCGGCCGGCGGCGGGGCTGCTGGCGGCGGCGTCTTTGCCGGCAAACACCCCCCGGCTGCGCCCCGCCTCACGGTCGCAATGCGCGTTGTGCCACGGCTTTTCAGCGGGCAGGCGTTGCGTCATAGTCGCGGGCAGGCGCAGCGCGCAACGGCAGGCCATTCCGGCCGGCCGGCGGGCCCGCCGAACGGCCAGCGACTTTTCCGCGTGTTTTCGGGGGTCGCAGCGGGGGGCCGTCCGAGCCGTGGGGAATTCGGCCCGTGAATGTGTTGTCGGTTGAAGGGCTCACCATCGACTTCCGGGGCGATGAGGGCCTTGTGCGTGCGGTGGACGGCGTTTCGTTCGCGGTGCCGTCGGGGCGGACGGTGGCGCTGGTCGGCGAATCGGGCTCGGGCAAGACGGTCGTCTCGCAGGCCATCATGGGCCTGTTGCCGAAGAAGGCGCAGATCGCGTCCGGCCACATCCGGTTCGCCGATCCCGATGCCGGCGGTCGCAAGACCGATATCGCCGCTCTCTCGCCGGCCGGCCGGCGCATGCGGGCGATCCGCGGCAACCGCATCGCCATCGTGTTTCAGGAGCCGATGACGTCGCTTTCGCCGCTGCACACCGTCGGCGATCAGATCGGCGAGGCCGCGCTGCTGCACCGCGGCGCAAGCCGGGCGGAAGCGCGCGAGATCACCCGCGACATGCTGCGTCTGGTGCAGTTTCCCGATCCCGAGCGGGCACTGAATTCCTATCCCTTCCAGCTTTCGGGCGGATTGCGGCAGCGCGCCGTCATCGCCATGGCGCTGATCTGCCGGCCGGCCCTGCTGATCGCCGATGAGCCGACGACGGCGCTCGACGTCACCATTCAGGCCGAAATCCTCAAGCTGATCCGCGACCTGCAGTCCGAACTCGGCATGTCGGTGCTGATGATCACACACGATTTCGGCGTGGTCGCCAATGTCGCCCATGACGTGGTGGTCGTCTATCACGGCCGCGTCATGGAATCGGGGCCGATCGAGACCATCTTCCGCGATCCGCAGCACGATTATCTGAAGGCTCTGCTGCGCGCTGTGCCGCGGTTCGACATGCCGCCGGGCGAGCGGCTGGTGCCGATCCGGCCCATCTCCACGGCCAGCGCCGCCTTTCTGAACGCACCGCAGGCGAGGCCGGTCATCACCTCCGATGCACCGATCGTCAGTTTCGAGCGCGTCGACAAGAGCTTCACCATCCGCCGCCGCACCGGCTTCTCGGTGATCAAGGCGATGGACGATATCTCGTTCACCGTGAAGCGCGGCGAGTGCCTCGGCATCGTGGGCGAATCCGGCTCCGGCAAGACCACGTCGGCGCTGGCGCTGATGCGCGCGGTCGCCCCCGATTCCGGCCGGGTGCTGTTCGACGACGGCACCGGCCCGGTCGATGTGGCACGGCTCAAGGGGCACGATCTCTTTGCCTATCGCCGCAAGGTGCAGATGATCTTTCAGGATCCGTTCTCGTCGCTCAATCCGCGCATGACGGTGAACGACATCATCTCCGAGCCGCTGGTGATCCACGAGAAGGAGATGACGGCGGCCGAGCGACAGGAGCGCGTGCGCGACCTGATGCATCTGGTCGGCCTCGATGCACGCTTCCTGCGGCGCTATCCGCATTCGTTTTCCGGCGGCCAGCGCCAGCGCATCGGCATCGCGCGCGCGCTGGCGCTGCGGCCGCAGCTCATCGTCTGCGACGAGCCGGTCTCCGCCCTCGATGTGTCGGTTCAGGCGCAGATCCTCAACCTGCTGAAGGATCTGCAGGACAGTCTCGGCCTCACCTACATTTTCGTCAGCCACAATCTGGCGGTGGTCGATTACATGGCCGACCGCGTGGTGGTGATGTGCCGCGGCCGGGTGGTGGAGGTGGGCGAAACGCGCGCCGTGGTCAGCAACCCGCTGCACCCCTACACCCGCGCCCTGCTGGCCGCCGTGCCGGAGGCGAGCCTCGATCACCGGCTGGATTTCTCCGCCCTTGCGGCGGCGCGTGCGACCGAGCCCGGCGAATGGCCGGAGCCGTTCCGCCTGCTGCCCGGCAGCGCGCCGGTTCTGGTGGAAATGCAGCCCGGCCGGCTGGTGTGCGCGCCGGGCCTTGCGGCCGGCGCCGGCCGCCCGGCGCAGATGGAGAGCGTGCGATGACCGACGGTTTCGATCTCTCCCGCCGCCAGCTTCTCGGCCTCGGCCTCACGGTCCTGTGCTCGGCCGGCGTTTCCGCCCCGGTTCTGGCGGCCGGGGAGCCGGCGCCTGCCACGCCCGCTGCGCCTGCCGCGGCCCCGGCGGCTGCCGGGGGCGAGCCGCTGCCGCCGCTTGCCAAACGTCTGCCGAAGGTGCCGCTGGTGCTGGACCTGCCGGCCATGGGCCGGCGCACCGGCCGCCCCGGCGGCTCCATCGTCACCCTCATCAGCCGCGTCAAGGACGCGCGCATGATCACGGTGTGGGGCTATGCCCGCCTTGTCGGCTACGACCAGCAGCTTGAGATCGTGCCGGACATTCTGGAAAGCCTCGACGTGGAAGAGGGGCGCCGCTTCACGCTGCACCTGCGGCCCGGGCACAGATGGTCCGACGGCAAGCCGTTCACGGCTGAGGACTTCCGCTATTTCTGGGAAGACATCGTCCTGAACAAGGAGCTGACGCCGGCCGGTCCCGAGCCGTTCCTGCTGGTGGAAGGCCGGCCGCCGCTGTTCGAGGTGATCGACGACGTCACCGTGCGCTACACCTGGGACAAGCCCAATTCGCAGTTCCTGCCGTCGCTGGCGGCGGCGCGCGATCCCTTCATCTACCGGCCGGCGCACTATCTGAAGCACTTCCACATCCGCTATGCCGACAAGGCCGAGCTCGATGCCAAGGTGAAGAAGAAGAAGGCGCGGTCGTGGGCGGCGCTGCATGTGAAGATGGATTCGCTCTACGAGGCGATGAACCCGTCTCTGCCGTCGCTGCAGCCGTGGATCGCGACCGAGAGTTCATCCGACCGTCGCCTCGTCATGGCGCGCAATCCCTATTTCCATCGCGTGGACCAGACCGGGCAGCAGCTTCCCTATGCCGACAACGTGGTGATGAACGTGGTTGCCTCCGGTCTCATCGCCAGCCAGACGCAGGCCGGGCAGAGCGACCTGCAGGCGCGCGGCCTGTCGTTTTCCGATATCACGGTGCTGAAGCGCGGCGGGGCCCGCTCGGGCATCGGCACGCGCCTGTGGCCGATCTCCATGGCCAATCAGGTGGCGCTCTACCCCAACCTCACGGTTTCCGATCCGGTCTGGCGCACGCTGCTGCGCGATGTTCGCTTCCGGCGGGCGCTGTCGCTGGGCATCGACCGCGACATGATCAACCGTGTGCTGTTCTTTGGCATGGCCCGGCCTTCCAACAATGCGGTGCTGGCGCAGAGCCAGCTTTTCCGGCCCGAATACCGCACCCTGTGGGCCAGCTACGATCCCGACTATGCCAACAGGCTGCTCGATGACATGGGCCTCACGGACCGCCGCTCCGACGGCATCCGCATGATTGCCGACGACCGCCCGCTGCAGATCGTGGTGGAGGCGGAGGGCACCAGTCAGGAGCAGATGGACGTGCTCCAGCTCGTGGCCGAGACCTGGCAGGGCATCGGCGTCAGCCTGTTCGCCAAGGCGTCCGACCGCGACATCATGTGGAAGCGGGCGCTGGCCGGCTCGCTGGTGATGATGGCCGCGAACGGCTACGACAACGGCATTCCGACCAGCGCCATGAGCCCGGCGGAGCGGGTGCCGGCCGACAGTTCCTTCCTCAGCGGCATGGCGTGGGGGGCGTGGCGCGACAGCGAGGGCAAGGCCGGCGAGCGGATCGACTATCCGCCGGTCTACGGCCTGCTGACGGCCTTCCAGAACTGGCTGTCGGCCCCCGACAAGGCCCAGCGCGAGGCGGCCTGGCGCACCATTCTCGACATCCACGTCAATCAGGTGCTCACCATCGGCATCGTCGCCGGTGTGCACCAGCCGGTCGCGGTGCGCGACAACCTCATCAACGTGCCGGAAGATGCCCTGTGGGGGTTCGATCCCGGTGCGTTCTTCGGCATCTACCACATGGATTGCTTCTGGTTCGACCAGCAGGCGAAGCAGGGGAGCTGAGCGATGCTGAAATTCATCCTGAAGCGTCTTCTGGCGATGATCCCGACACTGGCGGTGATCTCGTTCCTGATTTTCGTGATCATCCAGCTTCCGCCGGGCGATTATCTCACCAACCAGATCGACGAGCTGCGCGCGTCCGGCGAGGCGGCCTCCATCGCCAAGATCGAATTCCTGCGCACCGAGTTCTCGCTCGATAAACCGTTCTTCGAGCGTTATCTCATCTGGGTCGGCGCATGGCCCGGCCCGCACGGTTTCGACGGCCTGCTGCAGGGCAACTGGGGCTGGTCGTTCGAATATGACAAGCCGGTTGCCGACGTGGTGGGGCCGTCGCTGCCGCTCACCGTCATTCTCAACTTCGCCACGGTGCTGTTCGTCTATATCGTGTCGTTCCCGATCGGCATCTATTCGGCCACCCGGCAATATAGCTGGGGCGATTACGGCTTCACGCTGATCGGTTATCTGGGGCTGGCGGTGCCGAACTTCCTGCTGGGCCTCATTCTGCTTTATCTTGCCAATCACTGGTTCGGCATTTCCGTCGGCGGGCTGATGGACCCGCAATATACCGACGCGCCGTGGAGCTTCGCCAAGGTGCTGTCGGTGCTGCAGCACCTGATCGTGCCGACCATCGTGATCGGTACCGCCGGCACGGCCGGCATGATCCGCCGCCTGCGCGCCAATCTGCTCGACGAGCTCAACCGGCAATATGTCGTCACCGCCCGCGCCAAGGGCCTGAGCGAGACGCGGTTGCTGGCGAAATATCCGCTGCGCATGGCCCTCAATCCCTTCATCGCCGATATCGGCCACCTGATCCCGTCGCTGGTGTCCGGTTCGGTCATCGTGTCGGTGGTGCTGAACCTGCCGACTGTCGGACCCGTGCTGCTGGATGCGCTGCGCAGCCTCGACCAGTTTCTGGCGGCGTTCATCCTTATGTTCGTGGCGCTGCTGACCGTGGTCGGCATGCTGGTGTCGGATCTGCTGCTGGGGCTGCTCGATCCGCGCATCCGGCTGGGCGGCAAGGTGCGGCAATGAGTGCGGAGATCCCGACGATGAGCGCCGCGTCCTCCACCCCCCATTATGTCGATCCGCGTCCGTTCGACCCGCAGGAAGCCGAAACGCTGACGCCGGAGCAGGAGCGGTTCTATCAGGCCAGCCAGTGGAGCATCATCTGGATGCGCTTCCGGCGCCACCGTCTGGCGCTGTGGTCGGGTGTGGTGCTGGTCCTGTTCTATCTCTGCGTTCCGTTTGCCGGCTTCATTGCGCCCTACGGGCAGGGCGAGCGCGACAACCAGCATCTCTATGCCCCGCCGCAGGGCATTCACCTGTTCCACGACGGCCGCTTCGTCGGGCCGTTCGTCTATGGCACCACCGCGCGGGTCGACATGGACGAGATGCGCTGGGTCTATGACGTGGACCGCAACGCGGTGCAGCCGCTGCGCTTCTTCTGCCTGCGCGACCAGCGCGACCGGGCCGGCGCGCGCGAGGCGTTCCACCTCGTCTGCCCGGCGAAGGACGGCACGTTTTATCTGCTCGGCACCGACCGGCTCGGGCGCGACATCTTCTCCGGCATCGTCTACGGCGCCCGCATCTCGCTCACGGTCGGCCTTGTCGGCGTGGCGATTTCCATCGTGCTCGGCATGTTCTTCGGCGGCATCGCCGGCTATTTCGGCGGCATCACCGACAGCATCGTGCAGCGCATGATCGAAATCCTGCGCTCGCTGCCGGAACTGCCGTTGTGGATGGCGCTGTCGGCCGCCCTGCCGGTCACATGGAGCCCGGTGCTGATCTATCTGGGCATCACGGTCATTCTGGGCCTGCTCGACTGGCCGAGCCTGGCGCGGGCGGTGCGCTCCAAGCTGCTGGCGCTGCGCGAGGAGGATTATGCCCGCGCGGCGGTCATGATGGGCGCCTCGCCGCGGCGCATCATCGTGCGCCATCTGCTGCCCGGCTTCACCAGCCACATCATCGCCTCGGCGACGCTCGCCATTCCCGGCATGATTCTCGGCGAGACGGCGCTGTCGTTCCTCGGCCTCGGCATGCGGCGCCCGGCGGTGAGCTGGGGCGTCATGCTGAACGAGGCGCAGAACATCACCGCGGTCACGGTCTATCCGTGGCTGATGGCGCCGACCATTCCGGTGGTGATCGTCGTGCTGGCCTTCAACTTCCTCGGCGACGGTCTGCGCGACGCAGCCGACCCCTACAAGTAAGCCGCGCCCGTGCAGGCGGCCCCTTGCAGCGCACCGCGGGCAGGGGGGGTGGCCACAGGGCGCAGGGGGCTTGCCACGGGGCGCGCAGGGGGCTTGCCGGGGGCGCAGCCTGCCGGCCATTGCCGCGTGTAACGCGGACGGGACCGGCGCGCGCGGGCCATCTTCGCCGGATGCCGCCGTCAGCAGACGTCGCCCGGCCGCGCCGTCCGGGGCAGCAGGCCAGCCCGCGCATTTCCCCCGCCTGAGCTGCGCCCCCTGACACAGGGCACCGCCCGGAACGAAAAGCCTCGCGCACCGGACGGCGGCGGGGCTTTGCCTCGAAGAGGCAGAGCGTTATCGCCCGTCGCGAAGAGACCTTCTGAGCGAGCTCCCCGCTGCCCCCGGGACCGCTGCCCCCTCGGACCGCCGCGACGCCGGGGCCGCTGATGCCGGCTTTCAGAGCGGCATCGTTCAGGGCAGCGGTTTCGGTGCCGGTGCTCGTTCGTCGCGCCGCTTGCGGTCTGGGATATGGCTCCGGTTTCAGGCCTGTGCCTTCTGCCGGCTCACATCGGTCGCAGGGCTTGGGTCGCAGGGCTTGCGCGGATTGTGCATGGCCCGACGCTGTCGTTGCTGTCCGGTTCACGGCAGATCGACACGGATTACAGCACGCGAGGGCGTGTCAGACTTCACAACAGAGAGTGATTTTTCGAAAGAATGGTGCTGCAAGAGAGGATTGAACTCTCGACCTCTCCCTTACCAAGGGAGTGCTCTACCACTGAGCTACTGCAGCGTCCGATCGGGCGGCGATGTCGCTCGCCGTCGATGGCGGGCTTTTGCCACAGGCCGGCGGGGAGTGCAAGTCGTCTCAGCGGATTTGGTGGTCCGGCGCCGGCGGAGCTGTGCACATCCTGCCGGGGCCGGCGGGTGGCAGGGCGGCGGAAAAGCTGTCGGGAACGGAAGTTTCTGAAATTATTACAGATGGTTATGGCAAACATGGCGGCGGAGCCTGCGCCCTGTGGATGGTTTGCCGGAAAAGCCCCGGTCTCGTCGCCGGTGCCCGATTCGGGGCGATTCCGGCGCGGCGGGCGTCTGCGTCGGGGGAGACGGTTCGGGTGGCGTGGCGGGCCGGTCCGTCCGGATCGGGCCTGCGCGGCGGATCCGGACTTGCCTTGCGCCGCGGAACGCGCCATCGAAGACCGCGAACACACCGGCGGAACCGGCAGACGGCGAAGCGAGGCTGCGTTCGCCGCCGGGCAGGCGGCGGGCCGTGCCTGCCGTCGCAGCGCGGGCTTCTCAGGAGAAACCATGACCACCTTTCGTGCGCGCGTGACGGCCCCGTGGGCGCTGGCCAGCCGCCTGTTTCCGCTTGCTGAGAGCGCGTTCGAGGACGACGGCGTGCCGGTCACGCTGTTCGAGACCCACGATGGCGGGCCGTGGACCGTCGAGGTGCTGCTGTTCGACGGCGATGCCGAAACCGCCGCCGCCCGGCTGCGGGAGGCCGTCGGCCCGGAGGGGGCGGATCTGCCGGTCGTCGTCGACGAACTCGGCGAGGCCAACTGGGTTGAGGAGAGCCTGAAGGGGCTCGCCCCGGTGGCCGAGGGCCGCTTCGTCATCCACGGCGCTCACGACCGCGGCCGCGTCAATGCACAGGTGCCGATCGAGATCGATGCGGGCCTTGCCTTCGGCACCGGTCATCATGCCACCACGGTCGGCTGTCTTGCGGCCATCGAGCGGCGGATGCGCTGCGGCCCGGTGCGCCGGCCGCTGGATCTGGGCACCGGCACCGGCGTGCTCGCCATTGCTATGGCCCGGCTCGGCGCGGCGAAGGTGGTGGCGACCGATATCGATCCGGTGGCGGTGAAGGTGGCCATCGACAATGCCCGCCTCAACGGCGTGGCGCCGCGCATCGAGGCCTTCCGGGCCACGGGCATGTCCGATCCGCGGCTGACGCGCGGCGGGTTCGACCTGATCGTGGCCAATATTCTGGCCCGGCCGCTGATGCGCCTTGCGCCGGCCATCGTGCGGGCGCTGACGCCGCGGGCGACGCTGGTGCTCTCCGGCCTGCGGCTGGACGATGCCGCGCGCATCATCGCGGTCTATCGCGGGCAGGGCGTCAAACTCGTGCGCCGCGATCCGCGCGGGTCGTGGACGACGCTGACCTTCGTGCGCGAGCCGCGGCCGCACCGCGCCTGAACGGCGCCGGCACCGCCGGCAGAGACAGCAGCCGGAAACGAAAAGCCCGCCGCGGAGGCTCCTCCGCGGCGGGCTTTGTTCACAGGGCTCTTGCGGGCGCCCGGTGCAGGGCCGTTATTGCGGCTGGCCCTGCTGCATCTTCAGAAGCTGCTGCTGCATTTCCATCTGCTGCTTGGCACGCTCATATTGCTGAAGCTGCTTCTGCTTGGCGGCCTCATATTGCTGCAACTGCTGCTGCTGCATCATCTGCTGACGCTGCTGCTGGACCTGCTGCTGCATTTCCATCTGCTTTTTCGTCGCGTCGAATTGCTGCTGCTGCTGTTGCTGGCGCAACATCTGCTGCTGCTTCTGGGTCTGCTGCTGCACCTGCATCTGCATCTGCTGGCGTTCCAGCTGCTGCTGCTGCCGGATGGCGGCGTTGTTGTTGTTGGGCCAGCCCGGGTTCGGCGGCTGATTGCCGTTCCAGCCCGGATTCCCGTTCCAACCCTGATTGCCGTTCCAGCCGGGGTTGCCGTTCCAGCCCTGATTGCCGTTGTTCCAGCCACCGGGCTGCCCGGGCGGGCCATAGCCGCCACCGCCGCCGCCCTGCCAGCCGGGGCCCGGCGGCGGGCGCCAGCCGGCCGGGGGCGGGCCGCCGGGATTGTTCATCCACCAGGCGCGCTGCTGGTACCACGGATAGCCGCGATAATAATTGTCCCAGTAAGACCCCAGCGCGAAGCCGACCACCGGCACGCCGACCATCGGCGCATATTGCGGCGTCAGCACCACAGTCTGGTTCTGGTAGGCGACCTGCAGATATTTGCCGTTCATCCAGCCGCGCGAGCCGCCGGTGACCACGTCGCACCAGTCATAACCGTTGAGGCAGCCGTAGATGCCGACCGGCATGCCGCGGTTGACCTGCAGCACCGGGGGATAATCCTTGCCCGGCCCGGCGCGCAGAAACACCCGGCTGGTGGAATAGGCCGGCGTCTGTGCCAGAGCGACAGCCGGCAGCATGACGGCGGCGACGAGGCCGGCGGCCGCCAGCGCCAGTCCGCGTCCCGGCCGGCTCCGCTGCCCGGGCGCCGCAGCCGCCCGGCGCCATCGGGAAATGGCCATGCGAATCATCATGCTCACTCCTGCACTCCTGTCCCCGTGAGTGACAGTGATGGAGCGCTGCGAAGCGTGCAATTACGTGGCGAAAAAATGAGCGGCTGAGGTTCTTCTGTGGGCCGCTGCACGGCAGAGGCCCGTCCTGCGCCAAAAGCCCGCTCAGGCCGGCATGCGGCCGGCGTGCACGGTGCCGCCGTTGTGCACACGGCGCAGGTGGCAATAGGCCGGCAGCAGGGTATCGTCGCTCTGCAGCGCGCCGCCATGCACGAAACGGCGGACATCGCGGCTGCGATTCTCCAGCATACGGTCCACAATGCTGGCGTGGAAACTGCGGCGAACCCCATCGGCGGCACCGAACAGGGCAGGCGACATCCCGTGAGTCATCGTTCAAATCCTGCGATGTGTGGCGTCACCATGGGCGCACGCGCCCTGAGCGACGAAGCCTCGCCCGGCAATCAGTCCGGGCCCCGCCACCATGGCCGAAGCCGCCGCCGCCAGCCACCACCGCGCCGGCATGACCGCTATGCACAAATTTCATGCGATATCTGCTAAATCAATAGGCAGTTAACCATCTGGTCAAATCGGCCGCGCGGCCGTTCCCTGCGCCCGCCGGTCATGACCGGACCCCGCCCGATGGCTTGTGAAGGAATTGGCTCATGTTCCAGAGCTTCGATATCGTCTCCGATCCGGGCCTTGGCGCCGGGCGGCTGTCGCTTCTGCGCGCGCGGCTGAAGGCCGATGGCATCGACGGTTTTCTGGTGCCGCGCTCCGATGAGCATCAGGGCGAATATGTGCCGCCCTGCGCCGAGCGGCTGGCGTGGCTGACCGGTTTTACCGGCTCGGCCGGCATGGCCGTGGTGCTGGCCGGTGAGGCGGCGGTGTTCGTCGATGGCCGCTATACCCTTCAGGTCCGTCAGCAGGTGGACCCGGCCGCCTTCGAGATGCTGCACCTCATCGAGCAGCCGCCGGCAGGCTGGCTCGCCGCACGGCTGAAGCCCGGCCTGCGCATCGGCTATGACGCGATGCTGCTGACGGTGGCGCAGGTGCGCCGCTTCGCTGCCGTGTGCGAAGCCCATGGCGCGACGTTCGTCGCCGTGGACGCGAACCCGCTCGATGCCGTGTGGACCGACCGGCCGGACGTGCCGGTGGGCACGGTCGATCTGCAGCCGCTGTCGCTGGCCGGCGAAAGCGCGGCTGCCAAGATCGCGCGCGTCGAGGCCATCGTTGCGGCCGCCGGGGCGCAGGCCACGGTGCTGACCCAGCCCGATTCGATCGCCTGGCTGTTCAACATCCGCGGCCACGACGTGGCGCACAATCCGGTGCCGCTGTCGTTTGCCATCGTGCCCGCCGGCAGCCGGCCGCAACTGTTCATCGATGGCCGCAAGCTCTCCAACACCGTGCGCACGGCCATCGAGGAAGTGGCGGCGGTGGCGGAGCCCGCTGCCTTCCGCCCGGCGCTGGCCGCCCTCGGCCGTGCGGGCGCCGGCGTGCTGATCGATCCGGACTGGGCGGCCGAAGCGATCCGTCAGGCGCTGGTTGCCGGCGGGGCGAAAGTCATCGAGGGACGCGATCCGGTCCTGCTGCCGAAGGCCATCAAGAACGCCGCCGAGGTCGCCGGCACCCGCACCGCGCATCTGCGCGACGGGGCGGCGGTGGTCCGCTTCCTCGCCTGGCTCGACCGCACGGCGCCGGAGGGCACGCTGGACGAAATCACCGCGGTTGAGAAGCTGGAGGCGTTCCGCGCTGCAACGGGGCTGCTGAAGGACATTTCGTTCGACACCATTTCCGGCTCCGGGCCGAACGGCGCCATCGTGCATTATCACGTCAGCCGCGCGTCGAACCGGGTGATGGCGCCGGGCGAACTGTTCCTGATCGATTCCGGGGCGCAATATCAGGACGGCACCACCGATATCACCCGCACCGTGCCGGTCGGCGTGCCGGATGCGGAAATGCGCACCAACTATACCCGTGTGCTGGCCGGCCATGTGGCGCTGGCCATGGCGCGCTTTCCCGCCGGCACCTCGGGCGCGCAGCTCGATCCGCTCGCCCGCCTGCCGCTGTGGGAAGCCGGGCTCGATTTCGATCACGGCACCGGCCACGGCGTCGGCTGCTATCTGTCGGTTCACGAAGGGCCGCAGCGCATCGCCCGCATCGGCACCACGCCGCTCGAACCCGGCATGATCGTTTCCGACGAGCCGGGCTACTACAAGACCGGCGCTTACGGCATCCGCATCGAGAACCTGTTGCTGGTGACCCCGCCGGAGGTGCCGCGCGGCGGCGAGCGGGCGATGATGGCGTTCGAGACGCTGACCATGGTGCCCTACGACCGCCGCCTGATCGACCCGACACTGCTGACGCCGGCCGCGCGTGCGTGGGTCGATGCCTATCATGCCGAGGTGCGCGGTGCGCTGGCGCCGCTGCTGGCCCCGGACGATCTGGCCTGGCTGCTGCAGGCGACGGCCCCGCTGGCCGGCTGAGCCTGAGGCGGGCCGCCCTCAGCCGAACTGGCGGCCGAGGGCGGTGATGCCCACGCCCAGCACCACGATGGCCAGCATGGGCAGGCGCAGCGCGGCGGCCGCAAGACAGGCGACCGCCGCCACCCGCTCCGGCCAGCCATTGCCGAACGCGGCCGGGGCGATCAGGGCGGCCAGCACCGCCGGCGGCACGGCATCGAAGGTCCGCTTCAGCCGGCCGCGGCGGGCAAAGTCCGCCGGCAGCACCAGCCCGGCAAGACGGGTCGCCATGGTGGCCAAGGCCATCAGCGCAATGGCGGCCAGCGTGCGGGGATCGAGAGCCAGAAGATCGAGGGCGGAGAAATCGGCTGCGGCTGGGCTCATGCCTGTTCTCCGCGGTGCTTCGGGCCGGAAAAGGCGGCCGCTGCAATGCCGGCCACCGCGCCGGCGGCAATCGCGGCCGGGCCGCTGGCAACCGCCGACACCGCCACCGCCACGGGTGCGGCGGCCGCCACCGCCGGCAGGAAGCCGGCCCGGTCGCGAAAGCCGGCAAGAAGGCCGATGAAGATGGCGGCAAAGGCGAAGTCGAAGCCATAACGTTCCGGGTCGCCCAGCGCCCGCCCCATCAGCGTGCCGGCAACGGTCGTCACCTGCCAGGCGCAGTAGAGCGTGCCGGCAAGGCCGGCGAAATAGGCCGGCGTCAGCCGCGCGTGCGCGGCGCGCTGTTCGGCATAGGCCCAGATCTCGTCGGCCAGAAACAGCAGCGCCAGCGGTCGCACGGCCTTCGGAAACGCCCCCATGGAGCGCGCCAGCGAGGCGCCCATCAGCACATGGCGCAGGTTGACGATGAAGGCCGCAAAGCCCACCGCCAGCCACGGCACCGGCCGCGCCCACAGATCCAGCGCCACGAACTGCGCGCCGCCGGCAAAGACGAAGCCGGACATCAGCGCCATTTCAAGGGTTGAAATGCCCTTGGTGGCCGCCAGCGCCCCGAGGATGAAGCCGAACGGCACCATGGCCACCACCACGGGCAGCATGGCGGCTGCCCCGGCGGTGAATTCAGCCCGGAAGCCGGCGGCCTCCGGCAGGCCGGAGGGCGGGGCGGGAGAACCGGGGGGAGGGACGGGAGAAGAAGCAGACACGGCCGGACCTTCTGGACAAGACGGGGCGGGGCCCGCCTGCCGCGCAAGCGCCGGCGCAGGCGCCCGGCAGCCTTTATGGCGGCGCGCCGGCGGCGCTGTCTTGGATGAAAGTGACGGTTGAAAGCGGCCGTGCCGCCACCGGTCTCAGCCGGCCCGGCCGCGGAAGGCGCCCGGCGCCACGCCGATCCGGGCCCGGAAGGCGCGGGTCAGGTGGCTCTGGTCGCAGAAGCCGCAGGCCGCGGCCACCGCGGCCGGGCCGAGGCCGGCCGCCAGCAGGCCGCGCGCGGCGCGGATGCGCCGGTCGGTCAGCCAGGCGTGGGGCGTCAGGCCCGTTTCGCGGGCAAAGGCGCGGATCAGGCGGGTGCGCGGAATGCCCGCCACCGCCGCAAGGCCGGCCAGATCGACCGGTTCGGCATAGTTCGCCTCCAGAAAGGCGCGGGCGCGCGCAACCGGCCCGCCCTCGCGCGGGGCCGGCCGCTCCAGCGCGGCGCGGGTGGCGCCCTGCCGGCCATGGCGGGCAAGCAGGCGCACGAACGCGCGGTGCAGCCGCTCGTCGGCCTCCAGCGCCGGCACCCCGGCATCGGCGGCCGCGTGGGCGGCGGCAATCTCGGCGGCCAGAGCCGGATCGCGGATCACCGCACCGGCAAAATCCGGCACGCCGGTCACCGTGCGCTCGCCCGCGTCGCCGGCAATGTCGCGCAGAAGGCCGATGGCCGGATAGGTCATGCGATAGGCATAGCCCGCTCCGTGGGGCCGCCCGTCGTGCACCGCCTCCGGCGGCACCACGCACACGTCGCCCGGCCCGGCATAAAGCTGAATGCCGTTCTGCGAGAAGGCCTCGCAGCCGGCCATGATGGTGCCGACGACGAACGTCTCATGGGTGTGGGGGGCATAGACGTGGGTGCGGAAGGTGGCGGTGAGGCACTCCAGCCCCTGCTGCCGCTCGGCCCGGAAGAAGCGTGCGCGGTCCCTGCCGGCAAGCGGGGTGGCATCGAGCGCCTGTTGCTGGGTGAGTGGGTCGCCGGTCATGGTGGCGATCATGGCACGGCCTTGCGGCAACCGCGAGCCGGGCCGTGCGAACGGCCGTGCGGAACTGGCCTCCGGGCCGCGGATCCACTAGGCTTGCGGCCCACCAGACCAGCGAGACGCACCGAGAAGAGTCGTGTCCATCATGCCGAGCGCCGTCCTGTCGCCCCCCGTTGCCGAAGCCGCCGCCGGCCGGCCCGCCCCGGACGTTGTCGCCGGCGTCGTGGAGCGGCTTTCGCAGCGTCTCGGCGCGCGCATCACCACCAATTCCGTGGTCTGCCGCCAGCACGGGCAGACCACGACATGGCTTGAGACGCAGGCCCCCGATGCGGTGGCCTATCCGTCGTCCGCGCAGGAGGTGGCCTTCATCGTCGCGACGTGCGCCGCGGCCGGCGTTCCGGTCGTGGCCTACGGCACGGGAACATCGCTGGAGGGCCATGTGAATGCGCCCTTCGGCGGCATCTCGGTGGACCTGAGCGGCATGAACCGCATTCTGGCGGTGCGCCCCGACGACCTCGACTGCACGGTCGAGCCGGGTGTGACGCGACGTCAGCTCAACGATTATCTGCGCGATCAGGGACTGTTCTTTCCCATCGATCCGGGTG
>NZ_DAISHT010000016.1:0-17731 GCF_036822375.1 Pseudoxanthobacter sp.
GTGATCCGCACCAACCTCGATTCCATGTTCACCATGACCCGCCCGGTCATCGAGGGCATGCGCGAGCGCAACTTCGGCCGCATCATCTCCATCTCCTCCATCAACGGCCAGAAGGGTCAGGCCGGTCAGGCCAACTACTCGGCCGCCAAGGCGGGCATCATCGGCTTCACCAAGGCGGTCGCGCAGGAAAATGCCCGTAAGGGCATCACCGTCAACGCCATCTGCCCGGGCTACGTCGACACCGAGATGGTGCGCGCGGTGCCGCCGAAGATCCTCGAGTCGATCATCGCCACCATTCCGCTCGGCCGCCTCGGCAAGCCGGAAGAAATCGCCGGCCTCGTGACCTATCTGGCCTCCGACGCCGCCGCCTTCATCACCGGCGCCGTGATGACCATCAACGGTGGTCAGTATATCGCCAACGGCTGACGCCGGGCTTGCATCGCCACCCGCATCACCACAGATGCAGGAGGCCTCGCGGGGGTTCCCCCGCGAGGCCTTTTTTCTGACGAAACCGGCGCCGCAGCGGCCATGCGGCAGAACGCACCCGTTCAGGACACGCCCGTTCAGGCAGCGGCGTGAGCCGGCTCGATCACCGCCAGCGCCGCCGCCGCGGCCTCGCGGCCCTTCACCACGAAGTGCTCGGCAAAGAAGGTCTGGTGCACGGCATGGTCGTGATAATGATGCGGCGTCAGCACCACCGACAGCACCGGCACGTCGGTTTCAAGCTGCACCTGCATCAGCCCGTTGATAACCGCGGTTGCCACGAAATCGTGGCGATAGATGCCGCCATCCACCACCAGCCCGGCGGCGACGATGGCGCGATAGCGCCCGCCGAGGGCCAGCCGCTTGGCCCGCAGCGGAATCTCGAAGGCGCCCGGCACGTCGAACACATCGACCAGCGCCGGATCGAACCCGCCTTCGGCCAGCGCCGCCAGGAACGACTCGCGCGCCCGGCCCACGATGTCTGCATGCCAGCCGGCCTGAATGAACGCGATGCGGGACGCGGAACTGCGGGGGGAGGAAACGTGATTCACGTCGGTATCCTTCATCTCGCCCGAAGGCGAACCAAAGACCACATGAATCAGGGCACACACGGACACGCAGAAGACGGGCATGCCCGCTTCTGCCGGCCGATCTCTTTCATCCGGACTGTTACCGTCGGCTCCGGCTTCTCACCGGATCTGCTGACCCTCCCTTTTGCGGAGGCGCTCGCGGGCTCGGAACAGGCCGGATGGCCGTTCCATACCGCCGGTGGGGAATTGCACCCCGCCCTGAGATCATCACCCGCCCGGTCCGGGCGAGCCCTTTCTGAATAGGCCGCGAATCGCTTGCAAACAAGGATGGCCGTTGCCCGGTAACCGTGCAAAGCGGAACGAAATTGCAGCGCAGCATATTGCAGCACAGCAACCGGCCGGCAGCCGCGATCACGCCGCCGGCAGCAGGTCCAGCACGCTTTCGACCGGTCGGCAGAGCCGCGCGCCCCTGTCGCTCACCACGATCGGCCGGTTGAGCAGCACGGGATGGGCGGCGATGGCCGCAATCAGCGCCTCGTCGTCCAGCGCGGGGTCGCCGAGGCCGAGCTCCGCATAAGGCGTGCCCTTTTCGCGCAGCACGGCCCGCACCGGAACGCCCATACGCGCGATCAGCGCGCGCAGCGCGGCCGCATCGGGCGGCGTCTTCAGATATTCGACGACCTGCGGTTCAATGCCCGCGTCGCGGATGAGGCCCAGCACCTTGCGCGAGGTGCTGCAGGCGGGATTGTGATAGATCGTGACCGTCATTGTCGCGGCTCTCCGGTTCGCGTCGCGCGGGCAGCCCCGCGCGACGGGGCGGAAGGTGCCGCGCATCGCGCGCCGCGGTCAAGTCGCCGGTGCGCCCGGCAGCCCGCTCAGGGCAGCACGATGTTGTTGCTGGGGCGGGCCTGATGGAGCGCCCGGCGCCCCCGCGCGATCGCGCCATCGGCGGTCTCGTCCACGTCCGGAACGATCACCGCAACCGAGACGGACAGGGCGACCTGCTCCTCGCGGCGCATGTGTGCGCGCGACCGCGCCACGGCCGCCCGCACCCGCTCGGCAAAGGTGCGCGCCACGTCCTCGCGGGTATCCGGCAGCACCACGGCGAACTCGTCGCCGCCGATCCGCCCCAGCAGATCGCCGCGCCGAAGGGCGGCGTGAAGCGCCCGCGCCGTCAGCCGCAGCGCCAGATCGCCGGCCAGCTGGCCGTGGTGTTCGTTGATGTCCTCAAGGCCGTCGACATTGAACACCAGCACGGCCCCGGTCCAGCCGGCGGCATGGCTGGCGCGCACCAGATTGCCGGCCGCCGCCATGAAGGCATCCCGCCGCAGGCATCCGGTCAGCGGATCGACGGCAATGTTCTCGCGCAGCGAATTCAGCACGCCGCGCAGCGCAAGGCCCAGCAGCAGCCCCACAAGGCCCGAGGCCACCGTGACAACCCCCAGCAGCCACAGCGCGCGATAATCCGTCAGAGCGCCGGCAATCGTCGGCCGGTCGGTCGGGCGCACCACCAGAACCCGGATGCCGGCCAGCGCGTGGTCCCGTTCGGCGATCACCGGCGACAGCGCGACCAGCGACTGGCTGCCGCCGAAACGGCCGATGGTCAGCACTTTCTGATAGCAGGCCCGGTTGATGGCGCGCTGCGTCATCTCCAGACGCGCCCCCTCTCCAAGCGGGCCGTCGGGCGCGGAAAGCCGCTGCACGCACATTTCCGCCCGGTTGGCCCCGTTCAGCGCCAGCGTGGTCGCAGTGATGACGAGAAAGCTCGTCGGTCGGTGCAGCGTGACCTCGTCGACCAGATCGCCGTCGAGATGGGCGGTTTCGTAGAACCGCGCCACGCTGTCGATGTGGCCCGACTGGTTGGCCCAGTCATCCAGCGCGACGACATAGAGCACGCCCGCCGTGACGACGAACGACAGCAGCGCACCGATCGCCGCAAACGCCCGCGGGGCCAGCAGCGATGGCAGCGCCAATCGGAGGAACCGGCTGAAACGCCGAATCATGATCCCGGCCGGTTCCTGTTTAAACTGTCTGCCGCCTGGCAGGTCCGCGTGTCCGTTGGGGGGAGCCCCTCTTCACCACCCCTGAAAGGCAGCTTATACAGAAGACAACCCTGTCGAGGACTCTCGGTCCGGCAGAAATTGCGCGGTTGGCCCGTCACATTTTTTTGTTGTGCCACAATCCGGCCGCAGGAGCGAGCATGGCGATGGATTGCAAGTCCGCCCCGGTTTCCGACCCGCCGGCTGCGGAAAATGAACCGGCCCTCTGGCTCGGCGACCTGCAGCCGGGCCAGCGCTTCGTCAGCGGCTCGCACGCCCTCGATGCCGGCCAGATCCGCGCCTTCGCCGCAGCGTTCGACCCGCAGCCCTTCCATCTCGATGCAGAGGCGGCGCGCGACACGCTGTTCGGCGGGCTGGCTGCCAGCGGATGGCACACCGCCGCCATCACGATGCGTCTGATGGTGGATGGCGGGCTGCCGCTGGCCGGCGGGCTGATCGGTGCCGGCGCGGATATCCGCTGGCCCCGCCCGACCCGGCCGGGCGACGTGCTGCATGTGGAATGCGAGGTGATGACCGTCGCGCCCTCGCGCTCGCACCCCGAGCGCGGCCTTGCCACGGTGCGCAGCCTGACGCTCAACCAGAACGGCGAGGTCGTGCAGGACATGACCTCCCGCGTCGTGGTCTGGCGCCGCCGGCCGGCATAGGCCGGGGCAGACCGCCCCGGCAGCGGAGCCGCCCGGATGCCGCTCAGCGCGTGGCCGGCGTCAGCCGCAGCAGCCGGCCTTCGGGGCTGTCCTCGATCAGCCAGACGGCCCCGTCGGGCCCCACCGCGACATCGCGGATGCGCTCGCCCATGTCCCAGCGCTCCACCTCGTGCGGATTACCCGCCCGGTCGAAGGCCACGCGCACCAGCGCCGTGGAGCGCAGCCCGCCGATGAGCGCGGAGCCGCGCCACTGCGGGAACAGCGTGCCCTGATAGAACGCCAGCCCGGCCGGGGCGATGACCGGCGTCCAGTAAACGGCCGGCGCCATGAACTCCGGCCGCGTCGCATGGCGGGGAATCGGCGTTCCGTTGTAGTTGTCGCCGTTCGAGACCAGCGGCCAGCCATAATTGCGGCCCGACAGAATAAGGTTGAACTCGTCGCCGCCCATCGGCCCCATCTCGTGCAGCCAGAGCTGGCCGTTGGGGGCAAAGGCGAGCCCGTAGGGGTTGCGGTGCCCGGTGGTCCAGGTCTGGCCGCGCACGCCCCCGGCCGCGGCCCACGGATTATCCGCCGGGGTGGTGCCATCGGGGTTGAGGCGCAGCACCTTGCCGCGCGCCTGATCGGGGTCCTGCGCGCTCTGCGGCACCATGCGGTCGCCGACAGTCAGGAACAGGTGCCGCCCGTCGGGCGAAAAGGCGATGATGCCGCCGGGCTGGCCGCGCCCGCCCTCCGGCGTCTGGCGCCAGATCACCGTCGCATCGGCCAGCGCCGGCCCGCGCGGCGTCTCGTCGAGGCGCGCCTTCATCAGCGCCAGCGTGCCGCCGCCCGGCGAAGGCGCCACATAGGTGAGATAGACGGTGCGGTCGGCCGCAAATGTCGGCGCGATGGCCACGTCGAGCAGGCCGTTCTGGCCGTCATAGGAGACCGGCGGCACGCCGGAGACCTTCTCGCGCGCGCCCTTCTGGCTGACGCGATAGAGCGCGCCGCCCTTCTCCGTCACCAGCATGCAGCCATCGGGCAGAAAGGCGATGGCCCACGGCGTGTCGAAGGTGGCGACAGCCGTGGAAACGAACGGCACGACCGGGCTCGGCTGGTTGAGGCCGGCATTCTCGGACGCGGCCGCGACCGGCCCGGGGGCCGTCATCGCCAGCGCCATCATCGCCGCTGCCAGAAGGTGCAAGCCCCGTGTCCGCATTGCCGTCCGCTCCCCGTGCCACAGGCCGCGCCGGCTTTTCCCGCTCGCCGGCTCCGTCCGTGCTGGTGGCCGAGAAGATCGGCAATCTCGTGGCCGGCGCCGGGTTATCCTCCGTTCGTCACACCACCGCGGCAACGGCGGCGAGTTCATCCCAGAGACTGCCGGCATAGGAGCGCAGCACCAGAAGCTCGAAGCGCTGCGGCGCCGTGCGGGTGATGTGCAGGCCGATGCCGCCGAACAGCGTCTGCTCCGACTGTCCGACCGGGAAGGCCGCCTCCGAAAGGTCCAGCCCGGCGCCGCGATTCAGCACATCGGCGGCCCGCGGGCCTTCCACCGCCAGCGGCACACGGCCATGGCTCTGGTCGCTGAGCGCGGCAATGCCGGCCACGCTCTGCGCCTTGTGCCGCACGTCGGCGGCCGGCAGGGCATCCGGGCCCACCACCAGCCACTGGCCGGGCCCGAGGCGGCGCACCGCGTGGGGGCTGCCGTCGCCGAGTGCGACAACGGCGGGCGGCGCGGCCGGACCGGCATCCGGGGTAACGGCAACGAGTGCAAGCAGGACGTGGCCCTGCGGCAGCGCCCGCAGATGCACGATGCCGTCGCGCTCCACCGGCGGCCGGTCGAGGGCCGGGCGGCACAGCAGGGCACCGACCGTGGCGGCGGCGGCAGCGGTGGCAGCAGGATCAGCCATGGAGCTTCTCGTTGTTCACGTCCACGAACACGGGATGGGTGATGATCGCCGGCACCGCGGTGCCTTCAAGCCCGTTCCACACCACCACCTCCTCGCCGCAGCGCGCGCGCCCGCCCTTCACCAGCGCAAGGCCGATGTGCGAACCGACATGGGGCGAGAAGCAGCCGGAGGTGACATAGCCGAGGTCGTTGTCGCGGTTTGCCTCCGCCCCCCGCGGCAGCACCAGGGCGCCGGTGCGGAAGCTCGCCGCCACGTCCACCGGCCGCAGGCCCACCAGAACGGCGCGGTCCGGGGCCTTCAGGCCTTCGCGGTCCAGCATCGCCCGGCCGATGAAATCCGGCTTGGTGGCGGAAACCATACGGCCGAGGCCGAGGTCGTCGGCGGTCACCCGGCCGCTGATTTCGGCGTGGGTGACGTGCCCCTTCTCGATGCGCAGCACGCCAAGCGCCTCGCTGCCATAAGCCACGATGCCATGGGCGGCCCCCGCCAGCATCAGCGCATCGGCCACCGCCTCGCCATAGCCGGCCGGCACCGCAAGCTCGAACGCCCGTTCGCCGGAGAACGAGATCCGGAACAGCCGCCCTTCCAGCCGGCCGCCGAACAGCGTCACCGTGCGTGCGGCGAGATAGGGCATGGCCGCATCGGAAATGTCGTCGTCGACGACCTCCGACAGGATGCGGCGCGATTTCGGCCCGGCGATCGCCATCTGCGCCCACTGGTCGGTGGCGCTGACGAGGCGCACGTCGAGGTCCGGCCACAGCACCTGCGCGCAGAATTCCAGATGCGTCAGCACGCCGGCCGCCTGCGCGGTGGTGGTGGTCATGAAGAAATGGTCTTCCGCCAGCCGGCTGGTGGTGCCGTCGTCATAGATATGGCCATCCTCGCGCAGCATGATGCCATAGCGCGCGCGGCCCACCGGCAGCCGGGCAAAGCCGTTGCAATAGACGCGGTTGAGGAATTCCGCCGCGTCGCGGCCGAACACCTCGATCTTGCCGAGGGTGGAGACATCGCACAGGCCGGCGGCGGCGCGCACGGCCCGCACCTCGCGGTCCACGCTCTGCCGCCACTGCGTCTCGCCGGCCCGGGGAAAATAGGCCGGCCGGTACCACGGCCCGGTTTCCACGAACACCGCGCCGAGCTTTTCCGCCCAGCCGTGCAGCGGCGAGCGCCGCACCGGGCGGAAAGCCGCGCCGCGGGCCGGACCGGCCAGCGCACCGAAGGAAACGGGCGTGTAGAACGGGCGGAAGGTGGTGGTGCCGATTTCCGCCGGGCTCACCCCGCGCGCCTCCGCCAGAAGGCCGATGGCGTTGATGTTGGAGAGCTTGCCCTGATCGGTCGCCATGCCGTTGGTGGTGTAGCGCTTGGCGTGTTCGACGTGGCCATAGCCCTCGCGCACCGCAAGAGCGAGGTCGCCGGTATGCACGTCGTTCTGGAAATCGACGAAGGCCTTGCCCTTGCTGCCGTTCACCCGCCACAGCGGCGCCGCGGGGCGGATTTCCGGCGCCCCGCCGATGGCCCCGAAGGCAACCGGACGGGCCGTCAGACCGAGATCGGCAAGGGCGGCGATGGCCGCGGCCGCCCCGCTTTCAAGGCAGGCGCCGAGACCGCCGAGGCCGGCGGCCGCGCCGGCCGGCTGCAGGCCGCGGAGGCCGGCCGGGGCCACAAAGGCGCCGAGGCCCTCGTTCCACACCGGCCGCCCGCCGCGCTGACAGGCCAGATGGATGCGCGGGCTGAAGCCGCCGCTCACCGCCAGCGCATCGGCCTCGATGCGCCGTGTCGTGCCGCCGTGGCGCACGCCGATCGCCTCCAGCCCCCGGCCGCCGAACGTGTGCGTCACCGTCGCCCCGGTGAAATGCGCCGCAACGCCGGCCGGCGCCGCCGCCGGTGCCGCGGCGCCGGCATCGACGAGCGCCACCACATTGACGCCCGCGGCAACAAGATCGGCCGCCGCAGCCGCCCCGGCATCGCCGCTGGCGAACACCGCCACCTTGCGGCCCACCGCCACGCCCTCGCGCAGGGCATAGCCCGTGGCCGCCCCGGCCAGCATCACGCCCGGCCGGTCGTTGCCGCCAAACACCAGCGGCCGTTCCTCCGCTCCGCTTGCCAGCACCGCGCGCCGCGCCGCAACCCGCCACAGCCGCTCGAACGGCGCCGCCGGCCCCTGGCCCTCGCGGCGTCCGCCCACGCGCTCCAGCGCCCCGAACACGTTGTCGTCGTACCAGCCGAACACGGTCGTGCGCGGGAAGAGACGCACGTTGGGGCAGCTGCCGAGTTCGGCCCACAGCGCAGCCGCAAAATCGGGGGCGGGGGTTTCGCCGATCGTCGCCCGGCTCTTCAGCAGCGTACCGCCGGGCCGCTCGCCCTCGTCCATCACAATGACGTTCGCACCGGCGCGCGCCGCCGTCAGCGCCGCGGCAAGGCCCGCCGGCCCGGCGCCCGCCACCAGCAGATCGCAGTGCGCCCAAGCTTTCTCGTAGGTATCCGGATCGGCCTCGCCGCCCGCCCGGCCAAGGCCCGCGGCGCGGCGGATGAACGGCTCATAGACCTTTTCCCAGAACGACGCCGGCCACATGAAGGTCTTGTAGTAGAAGCCGGCGGAAAGGAACGGCCCGAGCAGGCCGTTCAGCGCGCCGACATCGAAATCGAGGCTCGGCCAGCGGTTCTGGCTTTCCGCGACAAGCCCTTCTTCCAGCGCCACCATGGTGGCGCGGGTGTTGGGCGTGCGCCGGCCGCCGGTGCCGATGGTGACGAGGGCGTTCGGCTCCGCGGCGCCATCGGTATAGACCCCGCGCGGCCGGTGATATTTGAACGAGCGGCCCACCAGCATCCGCCCGCCGGCCAGCAGCGCCGAGGCCAGAGTGTCGCCGGGGTGGCCGGTCATCGCCGTGCCGTCGAAGGTGAAATGCAGGGTGCGGGAGCGGTCGATCAGACCGCCGCGCTCAAGGCGATAGCCGGTCACGCCTTCACCTCCACGGCCGCAGCGAGGCTTGCATCGCGCACGGCAAGGGTTTCGTTTGTTGCGGTGTTGCGCGTCACCACCAGCCAGCGACGACAGCCGGCGGTGTGGTGCCAGTGCTCGTCATGCACGCCGCGCGGGTTGTCGCGCAGGTAGACATAGGCGAACCACGCCTCCTCGCCGGCCTCCGGGGCCGGGCGGGAGACGGCGCTGCCGCGCACGGTGAATTCCTCCCGCGGGCGCACGCCGCAGTGGGGGCAGTGAATGAGGCTCGCCATGGGCCCGACCTTTCACATCCGTATCCGGCGCAGGTTGCGCACTCAGTGCAGGTTGGGCTGCGCGCCCACACCCTTCTCGTCGATCAGGAAACCGCGGCGGAAACGGTCGAGCCGGAAGGCCGCCGCCACCGGATGCGGCGCACCGCGGGCGAGGAGATGGGCAAAGCAGAAGCCGGAGCCGGGCGTTGCCTTGAAGCCGCCGTAGCACCAGCCGCTGTTGAGATAGAGATTGTCGAGATCGGTGCGGTCGATGATGGGGGAGCCGTCCATCGACATATCCATGATGCCGCCCCACGAGCGCAGCACCCGCAGCCGCGACAGCGACGGGATCATGGCCACGCCGGCCTCGGCCACGTTCTCCACTGTGGCGAGGTTGCCGCGCTGGGCATAGGAATTGTAGCCGTCGATATCGCCGCCGAACACCAGCCCGCCCTTGTCGGACTGCGACACATAGAAGTGTCCGGCACCATAGGTGATGACGGTATCGATCAGCGGCTTCAGCCCTTCCGTCACGAAGGCCTGCAGAACGTGGCTTTCCATCGGCAGCGTCAGGCCGGCCATCTTCGCCGTCAGGCTGGAGGAACCGGCGGTTGCCAGCGCCACCTTGCCGGCGCCGATAAAGCCGCGCGTGGTCTCCACCCCGGTGACCCGGCCGCCCTCCCGGCGGATGCCGGTCACCTCGCAATGGGGAATGATGTCGACGCCGCGCTGCGAAGCGCCGCGCGCATAGCCCCACGCCACCGCATCGTGGCGCACCGTGCCGCCGCGGGCATGATAGAGCGCGCCCTTGATGGGGAAACGCGCGTTGTCGAAATCCAGATAGGGCAGCCGCTCGCGCAGCGCCTCGCGCCCGATCAGCTCCGCCCCGGCACCGTCGAGATGCATGGTATTGCCGCGGCGGGTGTAGGCATCGCGCTGGCCGTCGGAATGATAGAGATTGTAGATGCCGCGCTGGGAAACCATCGCGTTGAAATTGAAATCCTGCTCCAGCCCTTCCCACAGCTTCAGCGAGAGTTCGTAGAACGGATTGTTGCCGGGGAGCAGGTAATTGGAGCGGATGATGGTGGTGTTGCGGCCGATGTTGCCGCTGCCGATCCAGCTCTTTTCCAGCACCGCCACGTTGGAGAGGCCGAATTCTTTCGCCAGATAATAAGCGGTGGCAAGACCGTGGCCGCCGCCGCCGACGATGACGACATCGTAATGCGGCTTCGGGGCCGGACTGGCCCATGCCGGCTGCCAGCGGCGGTTGCCGGTCAGTCCGTTCAGCACAATCGAGAGCGCGGAATAGCGCATGGAATGCCCTGCCTCAGCTTCGGTTCGCTCATGATGCACGGCACCGGGCCCGCCCGGCTTGCAGGAAAGAGACGTTTTCCGATAAATTCACGCCATGCCCGCGCCCCCGCCCCCGCCTGTTGCCGCCCCGCCATCGCCGCACGGCGCGCTTCAGCGCATCGGTTTCGTGCTGGTGCCGGGCTTCGCTCTGATGTCCTATGCCTCGGCGGCCGAACCGTTCCGCGCCGCCAACATTCTCGCCGGCCGGCCGCTCTATGCCGTCTCGGCTTTTGCCGAAGGCGGCGGCAGCGTGCCGAGTTCCGGTGCCGCCGCGGTGCCGGCGGCCCCGCTCGGCGAGGCGCGCGGGCTCCACAGCGTGTTCGTCTGTGCCGGCGGCGCGCCGTCGCAGTGGCACCGGCCGGCCGTCCACGCCCTGCTGCGCCAGCTCGCCAGCGAGGGGGTGCGCATCGGCGGCATTTCCGGCGGGCCCTATCTGCTGGCGGCGGCCGGCCTGCTGCACCGCCGCCGCTTCACCATCCACTGGGAACACGCCGCCGCCCTGACCGAGGCCTTTCCCGATCTCGCCCCGGAACCGGCGCGCTTCGTCATCGACCGCGACCGTCTCACCTGCGGCGGTGGCATCGCCCCGCTGGACATGATGCACGCCCTGATCGCCGCCCGCATGGGGCCGGACTTCGCCCGCCGCGTCTCCGACTGGTTCCTGCACACCGAGATCGGCGCCGCCGCCGGCCCCCAGCGCGGATCGCTCAGCGAGCGCTACGGCGTGCACCACCCCGGCGTGCTGGCGGTGCTGGAAAAGATGGAAGCCGGTCTCGATGCGCCGCTGGCGCGCGCCGGGCTGGCGCGGCTGGCCGGGGTCAGCCCGCGCCAGCTCGACCGGCTGTTTGCCGCCCATCTCGGCACCGGCGTGGCGGGCACGCACCGCCGGCTGCGCCTCGACCACGGCCGCCGGCTGCTGCGCGAAAGCCCGCTGGCCATTGCCGAGATCGCCTTTGCCACCGGCTTTTCCAGCGCCGGCCATTTCGCCCGCTGCTATCGCGCCGCCTTCGGCCTCAGCCCCGGCGACGAGCGGCGCGGCCACGGGACGGAGCGCGTTTCCCTGCGATCGTCCGAATATTCTTCTGACGAAAATTAATTTCCTTCCGCTCTTGAAGCCGGCACCGATTTGCGGCATCCCATAGGCAGCGGACGCGGGGCCGCGTCCTCAGAACCCAACCAGACTGCCAAACCGGACTGCCAAAAGGGGGTCGCCACATGTGCGGCATCGTCGGACTGTTCCTGAAGGACAAGTCGCTGGAACCGGAGCTGGGCGCGATGCTCTCCGCCATGCTCGTGACCATGACCGATCGCGGGCCGGATTCCGCCGGCATCGCCATCTACGGCGAAAGCCGGCCGGGCCTTGCCAAGATCACCGTGCAGTCGCCCGATCCGGCCGCGGATTTCCACGCCCTCGAAGCCGAACTGGTGCCGGTGACGGGCGGCGCGGTGAGCGTGAGCGTGAAGAACACCCATGCGGTCATCACCGTGCCGGCGGCGAGCGTGGCCGACGTGCGCGCCGCGCTCGCCCGCATCGCGCCTTCGGTGCGCGTGATGGGTGCCGGCGAAAGCGTTGAAATCTACAAGGAAACCGGCCTGCCGAAGGACGTCGTCTCCCGCTTCGGCATCGCCGCCATGGGCGGCACCCACGGCATCGGCCACACCCGCATGGCGACCGAATCCGCCGTCACCACGCTGGGGGCCCACCCGTTCTCCACCGGGCCGGACCAGTGCCTCGTGCACAACGGCTCGCTTTCCAACCACAACAACCTGCGCCGCGAGATGAAGCGCGCCGGCATCGGCTTCGAGACGGAGAACGACTCAGAGGTGGCGGCCGCCTATCTCACCGCCGAAATGGCCCGCGGCAAGGATCTGGGGGCGGCGCTGGAAGGCGCGCTCGACGACCTCGACGGCTTCTACACCTTCGTCGTCGGCACCCGTTCGGGCTTCGGCGTGCTGCGCGATCCCATCGCCTGCAAGCCGGCCGTGATGGCCGAGACCGAGCGCTATGTGGCGTTCGGCTCCGAATACCGTGCCCTCGTCGGCCTGCCGGGCATCGAGAGCGCCCGCGTGTGGGAGCCGGAGCCGGCGACCGTCTATTTCTGGGACCGCAGCAAGGCGGCCTGAGGCGACAGCACCCGGCAGAGGAATCAAGCACCCATGCCCCATTTCGACCTTGCCACCCAGCCGCTGCGCGCGCTGAACAGCGCCCTGCACGGCGTGGACCCGGCCAGCAACGACACCGTGTTTGAAATCACCAACCCGCGCGGCAGCCACGCCGTGGCGGTGGGCATCGACAGCCCCGTGACCGTCAACGTGCACGGTTCGGTCGGCTATTACTGCGCCGGCATGAACGACGGCGGCACCGTAACCGTGCACGGCTCGGCCGGGCCGGGCGTGGCGGAAAACATGATGGCCGGCACCGTCGTGATCGAAGGCGACGCCTCGCAATATGCCGGGGCGACCGGCCGCGGCGGCCTGCTCGTCATCCGCGGCAATGCCGCCTCGCGCTGCGGCATCTCCATGAAGGGCATCGACATCGTGGTGCACGGCTCCATCGGCCACATGTCGGCCTTCATGGCGCAGTCGGGCAACCTCGTCGTGCTGGGCGATGCCGGCGAGGCGCTGGGCGACAGCCTTTACGAGGCGCGCCTGTTCGTGCGCGGCGCGGTGAAAAGCCTCGGGGCCGACTGCATCGAAAAGGAGATGCGGCCGGAACACCTGGCGCTGCTGGCAGAGCTGCTGCAGCGGGCCGGCGCCGATGCCGACCCGGCCGAGTTCCGCCGCTACGGCTCGGCCCGCAAGCTCTACAACTTCCACATCGACAACGCCGACGCCTACTGAGGGGAGATGCGACCCGTGAGCTATCAGAACCCGCACACCCCGCCGCGCCGCTCCGCCACCTTCGACGATGCCACGCTTGCCGAAATCCGCCGCGCGGCGGCCACCGGCATCTATGACATCCGCGGCGGCGGCACCAAGCGCAAGGTGCCCCACTTCGACGACCTGCTGTTTCTCGGCGCCTCCATCTCGCGCTATCCGCTGGAAGGCTACCGCGAGCGCTGCGATACCTCCGTCACCCTCGGCACGCGGTTTGCGAAAAAGCCGATCCGGCTGAAGATCCCGATCACCATCGCCGGCATGAGCTTCGGCGCGCTTTCGGGGCCGGCCAAGGAGGCGCTGGGGCGCGGTGCCAGCCTTGCCGGCACCTCCACCACCACCGGCGACGGCGGCATGACGGACGAGGAGCGCGGCCATTCCGACGTGCTCGTCTATCAGTACCTGCCCTCGCGCTACGGCATGAACCCGAAGGATCTGCGCCGTGCCGACGCCATCGAGGTGGTGGTCGGTCAGGGCGCCAAGCCCGGCGGCGGCGGCATGCTGCTGGGCCAGAAGATCTCCGACCGCGTGGCCGAAATGCGCACCCTGCCGAAGGGCATCGACCAGCGCTCCGCCTGCCGCCATCCCGACTGGACCGGCCCCGACGATCTGGAAATCAAGATCCTCGAACTGCGCGAAATCACCGACTGGGAAAAGCCCGTCTACATCAAGGTCGGCGGCTCGCGGCCCTATTACGACACCGCCCTTGCGGTGAAGGCCGGGGCCGACGTGGTGGTGCTGGACGGCATGCAGGGCGGCACCGCCGCCACGCAGGACGTGTTCATCGAACATGTCGGCCAGCCGATTCTGGCCTGCGTGCGCCCGGCCGTTCAGGCGCTGCAGGATCTCGGCATGCACCGCAAGGTGCAGCTTATCGTCTCCGGCGGCATCCGCAACGGCGCCGACGTGGCCAAGGCCATGGCGCTCGGGGCCGACGCGGTTTCCATCGGCACGGCCGCGCTGGTGGCGATCGGCGACAACGACCCGAAGTGGGAGGCCGAATATCAGGCCCTCGGCTCCACGGCCGGCGCCTATGACGACTGGCACGAAGGCCGCGACCCGGCCGGCATCACCACGCAGGACCCCGAACTCGCCGCCCGGCTCGATCCGGTCGCGGCCGGCCGGCGCCTTGCCAACTATCTGAAGGTGATGACGCTGGAAGCCCAGACCATCGCCCGTGCCTGCGGCCACAACAGCCTGCACAATCTGGAGCCGGAGGATCTGGTGGCCCTGACGATGGAGGCCGCCGCCATGGCCCGCGTGCCGCTGGCCGGCACCGACTGGTATCCCGGCAAGGGCGGGTTCTGAGCCCCCCGGCCGGCCGGGGACCGGCGGCGGCTGCCGCCGGTCCTCCCAATCAAAAAAACACACTCCTTCCATCCGCAATCGCGACAGCGCCGCCTGATTTCCGAGGGGAACCGCGCCGTGACAACCGATCTTGCCGCCTTTGCCGCCGAGCGCGGCATCCGCTATTTCCTGATCAGCTACACCGATCTGTTCGGCGGCCAGCGCGCCAAGCTGGTGCCGGCCGCCGCCATCGCCGCCATGCAGGAGGAAGGCGCCGGCTTTGCCGGCTTCGCCACCTGGCTGGACCTGACGCCCGCCCACCCCGACATCCTCGCCGTGCCGGACCCGGCCTCCGTCATCCAGCTGCCGTGGAAGAAGGAGGTGGCATGGGTTGCCGCCGACTGCACCATGGATGGCCGACTGGTGGAGCAGGCCCCGCGCGTGGTGCTGAAGCGGCAGGTGGAACGCGCCGCCGCCGCCGGGCTTCGCGTGCGCACCGGCGTGGAGCCGGAGTTCTTCCTGATCGCACCGGAAGGCGAGGCCATTTCCGACGGCTTCGACACCGCCGCCAAGCCCTGTTACGACCAGCAGGCGCTGATGCGCCGCTATGATGTGATCGCCGAGATCTGCGACTGCATGCTGGAACTCGGCTGGGAGCCCTACCAGAACGACCACGAAGACGCCAACGGCCAGTTCGAGATGAACTGGAAGTTCGACGATGCGCTGGCAACCGCCGACAAGCATTCGTTCTTCAAGTTCATGGTCAAGTCGATCGCCGAGAAGCACGGCCTGCGCGCAACCTTCATGCCGAAGCCGTTCGCCAGCCTCACCGGCAACGGCTGCCACTGCCACATCTCCATGTGGAACCTCGACGGCACCGCCAATGCCTTCGCCGATCCGGCGATGCCGTTCGGCCTGTCGGCCGAGGGGCTGCACTTCCTCGGCGGCATCATGAACCATGCCACCGGCATTGCCGCCCTCACCAATCCGACCGTCAATTCCTACAAGCGCATCAATGCCCCGCGCACGGTTTCCGGCGCCACCTGGGCGCCGAATTCGGTCACGTGGACCGGCAACAACCGCACCCACATGGTGCGTGTGCCGGGGCCAGGCCGCTTTGAACTGCGCCTGCCGGACGGCGCGGCGAACCCCTACCTGCTGCAGGCCGTGATCATCGCCGCCGGCCTCAACGGCGTGGCCGCCGGCGCCGATCCGGGCCCGCATTCCGATCTCGACATGTATCGCGACGGCCACCTCGTGGCCGATGCGCCGAAGCTGCCGCTGAACCTGCTCGACGCGCTGCGCGCTTTCGAGGCCGACGGCGAGCTGCAGGCCGCCATCGGGCCGGATTTCGCCGCCGCCTTCATCAGGCTGAAGCACGACGAGTGGACGACCTACTGCAGCCAGTTCACGCGGTGGGAACACGACACCACGCTCGACATCTGATCCCTCCGCCGCCTGTGCGGCCGGCCGTTGCAGCGGCCGCACAGGACGGGCCGGGCGGAACCGGCGGGACAAGACCATGTCGGCTGGATCCTCGCCGCCGGCCACGACCCGCCTCTATGCAGATCATCCCACCTCCAGCCTTTCAGGGTGCTGCGCGATGAGCCAGTTCGTTCTCACCGTCACCTGTCCCTCCCGCCGCGGCATCGTGGCCGCCATTTCCGGCTATCTGGCCGGTCAGGGCTGCAACATCATCGACAGCGTGCAGTTCGACGATGTCGATAACGGCCGCTTCTTCATGCGCGTCGGTTTCGATTCGGAAGAGAGCGTCGCCTTCGAGACGATCCGCGACGGCTTTGCCGCCGTCGCCGCGCCGCTGGCGCTCGATTACCGCTTCTACGGAGCCCGCGAGCGCGTGAAGGTGCTGCTCATGGTCTCCCGCTTCGGCCATTGCCTGAACGACCTGCTCTATCGCTGGAAGATCGGCGCACTGCCGATCGATATCGTGGGCGTGGTCTCCAACCATTTCGATTATCAGAAGGTGGTGGTGAACCACGACATTCCGTTCCACTGCATTCCGGTCACCGCGAAGAACAAGACGGGGGCGGAGGACCGGCTGCTGGAGATCGTGCAGTCCACCGGCACCGAACTCGTGGTTCTGGCGCGCTACATGCAGGTGCTGTCGGACCGGCTGTGTGCGGAAATGTCGGGGCGGATCATCAACATCCACCACTCGTTCCTGCCCTCCTTCAAGGGTGCCAACCCTTACAAGCAGGCCTTCGAGCGCGGCGTGAAGCTGATCGGCGCCACCGCCCACTATGTCACGGCCGACCTCGACGAAGGCCCGATCATCGAGCAGGACGTGGCCGCCGTCACCCATGCGCAGAACCCGGCCGACTATGTCTCCATCGGCCGCGACGTGGAAGCCCGGGTGCTGGCCCGCGCCATCCACGCCCACATCAACCACCGCGTCTTCCTCAACGGCAGCCGCACCGTGGTGTTTCCGCCGAGCCCGGGGTCCTATGCCTCCGAACGCATGGGATAAGGCGCGGGATGAAGACAAAGACGCGGGATGCGCGGGGATGACAAGCCGGAGCGGCCGGCCGATAGTGTCGGCCTGCTCTGCTGACGGAAAAGCCTGCCATGGCCCATGAACTCTCGCTCACGCCCGCCGCACCGGCGGTGCTGCGCAACCTGCCGCTCGATACCGATGCCATTCAGGCCGCCCGCCTCGATCTGGCGGCCAGCTTCCGCTGGGCGGCCCGGCTGGGGCTGGCGGAGGGCATCTGCAACCATTTCTCCGCCGTGGTGCCCGGCCACAGCGACCTCTTTCTCGTCAATCCCTATGGCTGTGCCTTCAGCGAAGTGACGGCATCGAGCCTGCTGATCTGCGATTATGACGGCCACGTCATCGCCGGGGCGGGCCAGCCGGAGGCGACCGCGTTCTATATCCACGCCCAGCTTCACCGCCGCCTGCCCCACGCTGCCGCCGCCTTCCACACCCACATGCCCTATGCTACCGCACTGGCCATGACGGCGGGCGAACCGCTGGTGTGGGCCGGGCAGACGGCCCTGAAATTCTGGGGCCGCACCGCGGTCGACGAGACCTATAACGGCCTTGCCCTCGACGACGGCGAGGGCGCGCGCATCGCCGCCGCCATCGGCACGGCCGATATCGTGTTCATGCGCAGCCATGGCGTGATGGTGCTGGGCCGCACCATCGCCGAGGCCTTCGACGACCTCTATTATCTGGAACGCGCCGCGGAAGTGCAGGTCAAGGCCATGTCCACCGGCCGGCCGCTGATTCCGGTGCCGGCGGACGTGGCCGAGGCCACCGCGCGCCAGATGCGCGCCGGCGATGCGGAAAGCGCCCGGCTGCACCTTGAGAGCATCCGCCGCCAGCTCGACCTGAGCGACCCGGCCTATCGCCTCTGAGCGGCCGCCGCCCGGCCGTC
>NZ_DAISHT010000016.1:17831-36621 GCF_036822375.1 Pseudoxanthobacter sp.
AGCTCGACCTGAGCGACCCGGCCTATCGCCTCTGAGCGGCCGCCGCCCGGCCGTCTTTCCGCGCCGCCGGCGCCGCGCGCCCGTCTCCCGGCGGGGCGAAGCGCGCCCGTGTCCCGCCTGCGGCGACGCAGGTGCCGGCGCACCGGCCGCAAAGGCGGCCCGGGGCATCGCCCCGTGCAGGATGCACCGCCGCACCAGCCGGATCCGGTATCGGAGGATGACGGCGCAAGATCTTGACGCGAGATCTTGACGTGAAATCGTGGCCTTGGCCTTCAGCGCGGTATTTCATACCCGGACGCCGGCGGAAACACCCCCTGACCGCCCTTGCCCGACAGCGCGGGAAGGTGTCCCCTGCGGGTCCTGCCTCCCCTCCCCCCTGTCAGAGCGGATGACATCCATGAGCCTGCGCCCCCTCGGTTCCACCGGCCTTTCCGTCGCGCCGATCGTATTCGGCGGCAACGTGTTCGGCTGGACCATCGACGAGAACACCAGCTTTGCCGTGCTCGACGCCTTTGTCGATCACGGCTTCAACGCCATCGACACCGCGGATGTCTATTCGCGCTGGGCACCCGGCAACAGCGGCGGCGAATCCGAGACCATCATCGGCAAATGGCTGAAAGCCCGGCCGGGCATGCGCGACCGGGTGACGATCTTCACCAAGGTCGGCTCCGATCTGGGCGGGCCCGGCCAGAAAGGGCTTTCGCAGCGCTGGATCCTTGAGGCCGCGGAGGCCTCGCTCGCCCGCCTCGGCATCGAGACCATCGACCTTTATTTCTCGCACTGGCCCGATCCCTCGGTCACCCACGCCGAAACGCTCGGCGCCTATGACCGGCTGCTGAAGGCCGGCAAGATCCGCGCCATCGGCGCCTCGAACTACGACGCCGCGCTGCTCGGCGCGGCTCTGACCGCGGCCCGCAGCGAAGGCCTGCCGGCCTATCAGGTGATCCAGCCGGAATATAATCTCGCCTCGCGGGCCGTCTTCGAAGGGGCCTTGCGCGATCTGGCGGTGGCGGAAGGCATCGGCGTGGTCACCTATTACAGCCTCGCCTCGGGCTTCCTCTCCGGCAAATACCGCTCCGCCGCCGATGCCGCCGGGCGGGCGCGCGGCTCCGGGGTGGAGAAATACCTGAACGACCGCGGCTTCGGCATCCTGAAGGCGCTGGACACGGTGGCCGGCGAACTGGGGGCCCGGCCGGCCGAAGTGGCGCTGGCCTGGCTCATCGCCCGCCCGGGTGTGACCGCGCCCATTGCCAGCGCCACCAGCGTGGCACAGGTGGAGAGCTTCGCCCGGGCCGCGGCCCTGTCGCTGTCGCCGGAGGCACTGGCCCTGCTCGACCGCGCGAGTGCGTGAGGCCCGCCGGGCGGCGGGAGCGGCTCAGTCGCGCCCCGCCCACGGCACCAGCCGGCGCTGCAGAAGCCGCAGGCCCGCCTCCAGCGCAAAGGCGACGGCGGCGATGATGAAGATGCCCATCACCACCACGTCGGTCACGAGGAAGTTGGCCGCCGACTGGATCATGAAGCCGAGACCGCGGGTGGCGGCGATGAGTTCGGCCGCCACCAGCGTCGACCAGCCGGCCCCGAGCGCAATGCGGATGCCGGTGAGGATATCCGGCAGCGCACCCGGCAGCACCACGAAGCGCGCCACCTGCCAGCGCGTGGCGCCGAAGGCCCGCGCGGCGTTGATGCGGCTGGCGGAAACCGAGCGCACGCCGGCGGCGGTGGAAATGACGACCGGCGCCAGCATGGCAAGTGCGATCACCACCACCTTGGCCGGCTCGCCGATGCCGAGCCAGATCACCACCAGCGGCAGATAGGCCAGCGGCGGGATCGGCCGCAGAAATTCGATGACGGGATCGAACAGGCCCCGCCCGACCGGGCTGAGGCCGATGGCGAGGCCGACCGGCACCGCCACCGCCACGGCGACCAGCAGGGCGGCGAAGACCCGGCCCAGACTGGCCCCGAGGTGCTCGGCAAGAGTGGCATCGGCAAACCCCTGCTGCCACACGCTGACCAGCCGGCCGGCCACATCCCACGGCGCCGGCAGGAACAGCGGCGGCACCCACGCCCGCGCCGCCGCCAGCCACCACAGACCGAGAAGCGCGGCGATCACGGCCAGCGAAATGGTCCCTGAGAGACCGAGCCGCGCGACCAGCCTTCGCCCGGCCAGCCGGCCGGTGCCGGCCGGCGCCGCGCAGGCAGCCTCAAGGGCCACAGCCGTTTGCGGGGCAGATGACATGGTGCGATCTCCTGTTACGATCAGGCCTCTTCGCGGCCGAAAACCCAGTCGAGCACGGCCTCGCGCGCCGCGATGAAATCCGGCGCCGCACGCACGGCGCGGGCCGGCTCGCCGGCCAGCACGCGGCGGCCGAAATCGAACCGCGCCTCGCGCACGATCCGCCCCGGGCCGGGCTCCATGACGATGAGGCGTGTGGCCAGAAACAGCGCCTCCTCCACCCCGTGGGTGATCAGCAGAACGCCGGTGCCGCTGGCCGCCCACACGTTCAGCAGCAGGCTCTGCATCCGGGCCCGCGTCATGGCATCGAGGGCACCGAGCGGCTCGTCCATCAGCAGAAATTTCGGCTCCGCCGCCAGCGCCCGGGCCAGCCCCACGCGCTGGCGCATGCCGCCGGAGAGCGCCCACACCGGCTTGTCGCCCGCCCCGGCAAGGCCGACCTCGGCCAGCAGCGCATCGGCGCGGGCCGCGCGCGCGGCCGCCGGCACACCGCGCAGCCGCAGCGGCAGGGCCACGTTGTCGCGCGTCGAAGCCCACGGCAGCAGGGCATCGTCCTGAAACACCACCGCCCGGTCCGCCCCCGGCCCCCGCACGGGCTGCCCGCCGCTCAGCACCCGGCCGCCCGTGGGCGCCAGAAACCCGGCGGCGAGATTGAGCAGCGTGGTCTTGCCGCAGCCGGACCGGCCGATGGCCACCACGAACTCGCCCGGCGCGATGGCAAGGCGCACCCGCTCCAGCACCGCCGGCCCCGCGCCCGGCCCGCCATAGCGAAACGACACGTCGTCCAGCACCAGCGCAGCGGCAGATGAAGTCATGATCCGTGCTCCTCGCCCGGCGGCGGTCGCGTCCGGCCGGATTACAGCGGCTTCTCAGGGGGGATGCAGGCACATCAGGAACCCGCCGGCAGCCCCGCGCGGCCGGGCGGACCCGCCACCGGAAATATGGGTTCGGGCGGCGGCATGCGTTCGGGGCGGATGCGGCAAGCCGCACCCGCCCCTCGGCCCTCCGGCCCGGCGCCCGCACGCCAGACCGGATGGCCAGACCTTTCGCGCCGCCGTCAGTGGCCGGCCGCCGCCTTTTCCACGAAGACCGGCGTCACATAGGGCGCATAGTCCGGCAGCACCCTGTCGATCTTGCCCTGTTCCTTCAGGAAAGCCGACGTTTCGGCAATCGCTTTTGCCGTGCCGCCGGCTGCCCCGCCGCCGAGGAAACTGGCGCTCGCCTGCCCGGCAAGGGTCGGGAATTCATAGCCCCGGAGCAGCGCCGGCACCTCGTCCTGCCGGGCGCCGGTGATGCGGGCGATCTCGGCCGCCTCGGGCGACTTCGCCCCCCAGGCAGCGGGGTCCTTCAGGTAGTCGGCATAAGCCTTGCCGGTCACCCGCGTGAAGCCCTCGACGATCGCCGGGTGCTTCTTGGCGAAATCCTTGCGCACGATCCACGCATCGAAGGTCGGAGCGCCCCAGCGCGCGACCTCTGCGGAGGTGGTGAGGACCGTCCCGGTCTCCTTGATCTTGCCGAGTGCCGGGTCCCAGACATAAGCGGCATCGATGTCGCCGCGCGCCCATGCGGCCGCGATTTCCGGCGGACGCAGGTTGAGGATCTCGACCTTGCGCGGATCGATGCCCCAGTGCTTCAGCGCCGCGAGCAGGCTGTAATGGGTGGTGGAGACGAACGGCACCGCCACTTTCTTGCCGATCAGGTCCTGCGGCCCGCGGATGCCGGCACCGTTGCGCACTACGAGGGCTTCCGATTCCCCGATCAGGCCGGCGATATAGAACGTCTCAACCGGCAGCTCGCGGCTGGCGGCGGCCGCCAGCGGGCTGGAGCCGAGATAGCCGATATCGACGGCGCCGGAGGCGATGGCGGCCACCACCTCGGCACCGGAATCGAACTTGCGCCAGTCGATCTTCGCCCCGGTCGCCTTCTCGTATTCGCCGCGCGCCTGCGGCACCTTGGAGGGCTCCACGACGGTCTGATAGGCGATGGTGGCCGTCTCGGCGCGGGCCGGGCCGGCGGCAACCGTCAGACCGAGCAGGGCGGCGGCCGCGAGGGCCTGTCGCAAACGCATTTTCATGGGATTTTCCTTGCAGATTCAGCACCGGTGCGGGCCGCGCGCAGCGCAGGCTCCGACAGCACCGGGAACGACGCCTCAGGCGAATAAACAGCGCTGCTTCAACAGCTTCGACAACAGTGGCTCATGCTGAAATTCCCGCCTGCTCCGGTGCTGATGTCGTGGCCGTCGCTGTAATCGCGTTCAGCCATCGACTAAATGCACTTTAAGGGCACGGGGGAGCGGCCGCCAACAACGGCGTTCTCATTCGTCCCGAAAGGAGGACAAATTCGTCCCGGCCGCGACTGTCGCGGACCACAGGGAGACAGTCGCCGGCGCGCCGGGCGCCGGACGTCAGCCGCTGTGACGGACCGGCGCGGGGCGGCTCAGGGGGCGACGGCGACCGGCGCGGCCGTGCCGTCGGGCGGCGGCAGCAGCGGTGCAGCCGGCACCGGACCTGCGGCCGGCGGGGCGGCGGCCAGTCCGGCTTCCTGCGAATAGGGATCGGCGAGCGCTGCCTGCGGCCGGCTCACCGGCACGTCGCCGGACACGGAAGTCAGCGTGGCCATCTTCTTTGAGCCCACCTGCTGCATCAGCCGGCGGAAGCTCTCGTGCATGCCGCCATCCTGATAGGCCACGGGCAGCGGCGCCGGCGAGGCATCGGTGGCGATGAGCTGCGCCTTCTGGTGCACGCCGGCAATGGCCGCCGCGGTGGCCGGATCGGTGGTGTAGGCCGGGCACGGCGCGAGCGGCTCGAACGTCGCGCCGGGCTGCGTCGGTACCGCGTTGAAGACATAGCGGTCGCCGCAGGCATCGACCCGCGGCGGCTGGCGCGTGGCATCGAACACCGCCACGCCTTCCGCAAGGTTCATCCAGAATGGCATGTTGGGATCGCCGCGGTGACGGGCGAGGTTGGCCTGCGTCATGCGGAACGGCAGCGCCTCGACCAGAAAGTCACGCTGGCCGCCCACGAAGGCCTCGCGGGCTATGGCATAGAGTTCGGCCGCCTGCTGGTCGGTCATGGCATAGCAGCCGGACGACGAACAGGCGCCATGCACCATCAGCGCCTCGCCGGTATAGCCCTTGGCGGCTTCCAGCTTGTTGGGATATCCGAGATTGAACGACAGATAGAACTGCGACCTGGGGTTAAGCTGACGCCCGGTGACGGTGTAGAACCCTTCCGGCGCCTGCCGGTCGCCAGCCTGCTTCTTCGGCCCCAGCTGGCCCGACCAGCGGCAGATCGGATAGGTCTTGAGCAGGGCATAGCGGCCGGACGTATCCCGCTTCCACACCTCAAGCTCGCTTTCCTGCTTGTAGATGCGCACGAACACCGGATCGGCCGGCGTCATGCCCTTTGCGTTCATCGAGGCCACGAGCTTCGGCGGAATCGGCTGGTTGCCGCGGTTGTCCGACGGGCTGGAAACGCAGCCGGCAACCATCAGCCCCGCCAGCGCCGCCAGCACCAGAGTGCGCATCTTTCGCGTCATCGCCACATCGTCCCGCCTGCGTTCCGGCGCCTGCCGCGCGCCCGCGCGCATTCAACAGCCGGCCGATGGCCATAATCCGGCATCGCGCCCGGTTTGGTTCATCTGCCGGGCAGACTGGTAAACGCCCGGTTAAGCACCGCCGCGATGGCGGTGGCGAGAACCGCCGTCCGCAACACCGCCGCCTGCAACACCGCCGTCCGCCGCCGGCGCGCCGGCCGGCAACTCGGGCGAGAAGGCGCGGTTCTGCATGTGACGGGCCAGAGCCTCCACGCGCTCCAGAATGAACCCGCGCAGCCCCTCGTCTTCCACCTGCTCCACCAGCGCGCGGCGGAAGCAGAGCATCCAGCCATCGCGCTCCTTCGGCCCGATCGGTGCCGGCAGGTGGCGGCGGCGCAGCATCGGGTGGCCGTGGCGCTCGATGAACAGCGGCGGGCCGCCAAGCCAGCCGGACAGGAACTCGTAGAGCTTCTGCTCGGCCCCGGCCATCGATTCCGGATGGATCGCGCGGCAGTGGGCCGCCTCCGGCAGCGCGTCCATCAGCTCATAGAACCGCCGCGTCAGCCGCCGCACCCCGGCATCGCCGCCGATGAGCTCATAGGGCGTCGCGCCCTGCGGGGTCTCGTCCGAAGAGGCCGTCTCGCTCATTACCGCACTGCTCCCGTTCTGCGTGGCTGCGACGCGCCGGCGGGCGCGAGGCTGCAATTGATCGCCCGCCACTTTCGGTGGCATCACTGGCGCAAACGGCAGATAGCATATCCGGCCCGCCGCGGCCCGGCCTTGATCCGGATCGCACAACCGCCGCCGGCACGACAGAGGGAGGCGAGTGACGTGCCCATTCTGCAGGACGTGCTCGAAGAGATCACCGACGCCATGCGCCGCGCCGAGGACCGCGGCCGTGTCGCCGATTACATCCCCCAGCTTGCCGGCGTCGACCCGGCCCGCTTCGGCATCGCCGTCGTCACCGGCGACGGCGCCATGCACTGCGCCGGCGACGCGGAAGAGACGTTCTCCATCCAGAGCATCTCCAAGGTATTCACCCTCACCATGGCGCTCGGCCGCATCGGCGACGGGCTGTGGCGCCGCGTCGGACGCGAGCCTTCCGGCAACGCGTTCAACTCCATCGTGCAGCTTGAGCGCGAGGATGGTATTCCGCGCAATCCCTTCATCAATGCCGGCGCCATCGTGGTGACGGATGTCGTGCTGTCCGGCCACGAGCCCCGCGAGGCCATCGGCGCCATCCTGCACTTCCTGCGCTTTCTGGCCGAGGATGACAGCATCATCATCGACAAGGCCGTGGCGCGGTCGGAAACGCTGACCGGCTACCGCAATGTCGCTCTTGCCAACTACATGAAATCCTTCGGCAATCTCAATCACGAGCCGGAACGGACGCTGGGGGTCTATTTTCACCAGTGCGCCATTGCCATGAGCTGCCGGCAGCTGGCGCTGGCCGGCCGCTTTCTGGCCACCGGCGGGCGCAACCCCGGCACCGGCTTCCGCGTCGTCTCGCCGGAGCGCGCCAAGCGCATCAACGCCGTCATGCTGACCTGCGGCCATTATGACGGTTCGGGCGACTTCGCCTACCATGTCGGCATTCCCGCCAAGAGCGGCGTCGGCGGCGGCATTCTCGGCGTGGTGCCGGGTAAGGCTTCGATTGCCGTTTGGTCTCCGGGACTTAACGCCGTTGGCAACTCCCAACTCGGCGCGCTGGCCATGGAGCGCCTGACCCGGGCCATGGGGTGGTCCGTGTTCGGGCCCTAAGACCGGCCGGCGCCGGACACGATGCGGCCGTGGGCTGTCGCAAATGTCATAAAACATTGACAGCAATGGATTATCGACCGATCCGCCGGGTGCGGCGATGCGGCGGCTTTCCTTTGGCGCCCAAAGTCCGCGATGCTGCACCGCATGATCCTCAGCCATTGCCCCGGCGCCGGTCCGGCTCGCCGCACCGGGGCAATGGCTGCCTGCCTTTATCCTTTTCCCCGGCGGGGCCGCACGGCGCCGGCCCGGCTCAACGGGCTCACCGTTGACGCCCCCAGCGTCAGCGCGCCCAACGTTAACGCACCAATGTCGGAAAGAGATCCGTTCATGTTCGATTTCGACTTCGTCGTCATCGGCAGCGGCCCATCGGGTCGCCGGGCCGCCATTCAGGCGGCCAAGATCGGCAAGCGGGTTCTGGTGGTGGAACGCGGCCGCAGGGTGGGCGGCGTCTCGGTCCACACCGGCACCATCCCCTCCAAGACGCTGCGCGAAACGGTGCTGAACCTTTCCGGCTGGCGCGAGCGGGCATTCTACGGCCGCTCCTACCGGGTCAAGCAGAACATCGGTGCCGAAGACCTGATCGTGCGTCTGCACAAGACGCTCGACCACGAGGTGGAGGTGCTCGAACACCAGTTCAGCCGCAACGCGGTCAAGACCGCCCGCGGCTCCGCCCGCTTCACCGGCCCCCACACCGTCGAAATCACCGACGATGCCGGAGAGACGCGCTCCGTCACCGCCGCCTTCATCCTCATCGCCGTCGGCACCCGGCCGCTGCGGCCCGACTATGTGCCCTTCGACGGCACGCGGGTGTTCGACAGCGACGAGATCATCGAGCTGCCGCACCTGCCGCGCAGCCTGACGGTGATCGGCGCCGGCGTCATCGGCGTCGAATATGCCTCGATCTACAGCGCCCTCGACGTGGCGGTCACGCTGGTGGAGCCGCGCGCCTCGTTCCTCGATTTTCTCGACAAGGAGCTGGTGCAGGAATTCATCCACGAGATGCGCGACCGCGGGGTCGGCCTGCGGATCGGCTCGGCTATCACCGCCATCGAGCAGGGGCCGCACGGGCCGACGGTGCATCTGGCCAACGGCCGCTCGGTCACCAGCGAAATGCTGCTGTTCGCCGCCGGGCGCGTCGGCTGTACCGACCAGCTCAATCTGCCGGCCGCCGGCCTTGCCGCCGACGAGCGCGGCCGCGTTGCAGTGGATGCCAAGACGCTGCAGACCGCCGTGCCGCACATCTACGCCGCCGGCGATGTCATCGGCTTCCCGAGCCTCGCGTCCACCTCGATGGAACAGGGCCGCCTCGCCGCCTGCCACGCCTTCGGGCTGGAGCCGCCGCCGCCGCCGGAGTTCTTCCCCTATGGCATCTATTCGGTGCCGGAGATTTCCACCGTCGGCATGACGGAAGAGGAAGTGCAGCAGCGCGGCATTCCCTACGAATGCGGCATCGCGCGCTTCCGCGAGACCTCGCGCGGCCACATCATGGGCCTCGACAGCGGCATGATGAAAATGATCTTCTCGACGAAGTCGCGGCGGCTGCTCGGCGTCCACATCATCGGCGAAGGGGCGACGGAGCTGATCCACATCGGTCAGGCGGTGCTGAACCTGAAGGGCACCATCGACTATTTCATCGAGAACACCTTCAATTATCCGACGCTGGCGGAAGCCTACAAGATCGCCAGCCTCGATGCGTGGAACCGCTTTCCGCGCGCCTGAGGCGCCGGCGGGCCGCCAGCCGCCTCAGGCGGCGGCCTGCACCACGCGGTCGCGGCCGCCGCGCTTGGCATCGTAGAGCGCCCGGTCGGCCGCATCGATCAGCGCGAAGAACGAATCCCCCGCCTTCGGCCAGGTGGCGGCAACGCCGATGGAAACGGTGATGACCCCGCCCGGCGTTGCCGGATGGGGCATCCGCAGCGCCGCCACCCGCGCACGCACGCGGTCGGCCACCACGGCGGCGCCGTCGAGCGCGGTCGCAGCCAGCACCATCACGAATTCCTCGCCGCCGAAGCGCGCGCCGAGATCGGACGAGCGGCGGCAGTTTTCCTGAATGACGCCGGCAATCCGCTTCAGCACGTCGTCGCCGGCCAGATGGCCGCAATTGTCGTTATAGAGCTTGAAGAAATCGACATCGATCATCAGCACGGCCATCGAGTCGCCGGTGCGGATCGAGCGCCGCCATTCCGCTTCGATGTACTGGCTGAAATAGCGCCGGTTGGAGAGCCCGGTCAGGCCGTCCACGTTGGTCAGGCGCTGCAGTTCCAGATTGGTTTCCAGAAGCTGGCGCTGGCTCTCCTGCAGGGCGCGATAGGCGGCGTCGCGCTGCAGCTGCAGCTGATAGGCGCGCGAGTGATAATGCAGCCGCGCGATCAGTTCGACCTCGTCGGGCAGCTTCACCAGATAATCGTTGGCACCGGCCTGAAAGGCATCGCGCTTGACGCCGGAATCTTCCTTCGTGGACAGCACGATGATCGGGATCGTCGAAATTCCCGGTTCGCGGCGGTAGGCGCGCACCAGCTCCAGCCCGTCCATGCCCGGCATCACCAGATCCTGCAGGATGACGCTGGGGCGCAGCTCCTTGACGGTCTCCACCGCGCTGGCGGGATCGGAGCAATAATGGAAATCGATGCCGGGATCGGCCGCCAGCGCACGGCGGATAGCTTCGCCGACCATCACCTGATCGTCCACCAGCAGCACCATCACACGCTCGCCGCCGACCGACAGTCCCGAACCGGACCCAGCGCTATCGTAGAATGTCATGAGTCTTGCGAGCCCTGAGTCTTGCGAGCGGCACCCGTCACCGCCGGGCCGGAACCCGGATTCGCAGCGCATTTCACGCGGTCCCGCCCGGACAGGATGCGCACGAGCCGGGGCGCGATTCCCGACAGCGGAAGAACCTCCGCGACAGCGCCCAGCGCGACTGCCGCCTTCGGCATACCATAGACGGCGGAGCTATCCTTGTCCTGCGCGATCGTCAAGTTCCCGGCCTGCCGGATGCTCCGCAGCCCGACTGCGCCGTCGCTGCCCATGCCGGTCAGCAGCACGCCGACCACTTCGCCGTGCCAGTGCTGCACCACGCTCTCGAAGAACACGTCGATGGAGGGGTGATAGGCCCCGCCCCGCGGCTCGTCAACGTAGGCCAGCCGGCCCTCGGCCGTGAGCACCAGATGCCGGCTGCGCCCGGCCATGCGGATGCGGCCGGGCAGGATGGCCATGCCGTCCTCGGCCACTTCCACCGGCAGCGGGCTGACGCGGCCGAGCCATTCCACCATGCCGGGCACGAACCGTTCGTCGACATGCTGCACGATCACGATGCCCGCCGGCAGACCGCGCGGCAGGGCGGCCACCAGCGAGGCAAGTGCCGCCGGCCCGCCGGCCGAGGCGCCGATGACGACCAGCCGCGGGCAGGCCTCGCCCGGGCCGGGCCCGGCCGCCGGCGCCGGTCGCAGGGCCTCGCGCACGCCGACCAGCCGTTCGATGGTGGCGATCTTGCCGAGCAGGCTCTGAATGCCGTTCTGAGCCTGATCGCCGCCCAGCATCGGCGTCTCGATCACGTCGAGCGCACCGTGGCCCATGGCCTCGAACACGCGGGCCAGATTGGCTTCCCGGCTCACCGTCACGATCAGGATCGCGCACGGGCTGTCGGCCATGATGCGGCGGGTCGCCTCAACCCCGTCCATGACGGGCATGATCAGATCCATGAGCACGAGGTCGGGCCGGTCGCGGCTGGCCGATTCCACGGCCTGCAGCCCGTTGGCCGCCACCCAGGCGATGCTGTGGCGCGGCTCAAGCGCCAGCGTGCGCCGCAGCGCCTCGACGGCCATGGCACTGTCGTTGACGATGGCGATCCTCATGTCGGTGCGCCTATCAGGTCGAACACGGCTGCCACCAGCGCTTCGTCATGGAAACTGCCTTTCGCAAGGTAGTAGTCCGCACCGGCATCGAGACCGCGGCGACGATCCTCCTCGCGATCCTTGTACGAAACGATCAGAACCGGCAATGCCTTCAGAGCGGCGTCGCCGCGGATCAGCCGCACCAGTTCGATGCCGTCCATGCGCGGCATGTCGATATCGGACACGACAAGGTCGAACGGCGCGGCGCGCACCGCGTGCCAGCCATCCATGCCGTCGACAGCAACGACCACCTCATATCCCTGCTGATCGAGCAGCTTGCGCTCCAGTTCGCGCACGGTGAGCGAATCGTCCACCACCAGAATGCGCTTGCGCCGCGCGGCAGGGCCGCCGGCCCGCTCGGCGGCGATGCGATGCACCTGCCCGCTGGTCGCAAGCCGCTCCATGGCCCGCAAAAGATCGGCCGCATCGAGAATGAGCGCCGGCATGCCGTCGTCGAGCACGGTGCCGGCGGCAACGTTCGGCACCTTGCCGAGGCGGCTGTCGAGACGGCGCACCACGACCTCCCGCTCGCCTTCGAGGCCGTCCACCACCAGACCGTAAAGCTCCGGCGCCTCGCCCATCACCGCCACCGGCAGTTCATCGTCCTCGCCGGCCGCCTGCTCCATCCCGAAGATCTGGCGGGCCGACACGAGGCCGACGCGGCAGCCGTCGAGATCGAAGTGCTGGCGCCCCTCGGTTTCGCTGATGGCACTGCGCGCCACCCGCAGCACCCGCGCCAGCGCCGCGATCGGCAGGGCATAGGGCTCGTGGCCGATCTTCACGATGAGCGCGCGCATCACCGACAGCGTCAGCGGCAGTTGCAGGTGGAAGCGCGTGCCCTGCCCGACGACAGACCTGACCCGCACCCGGCCGCGCACCGCCCGCAGCATGGTCTGCACCGCATCGAGCCCCACGCCCCGGCCGGAGACTTCCGTCACCGCATCGCGCATCGAGAAGCCGGGCAGAAACAGAAAATCGAGCAGTTCCGCCTCGCTGAGGCGCCCGGCGACATCCGGCTGCACGAATCCGCGGGCGACCACAAGGCGGCGCAGGCGCTCCAGATCGATGCCCGCGCCGTCGTCGCTCACCACCACGTGCAGCATGCCGGCGCCGTGGCTGGCCTCCAGCACGATGCGCCCCGCCGCCGGCTTGCCGGCCGCCAGCCGCACCTCCGGCCGCTCGATGCCATGGTCGGCGGCGTTGCGCACGAGATGCCCGAGCGGGGCTTCGAGCTGTTCCAGCACATCGCGGTCGACGCGGGTGCCGGCGCCCGACACCTCAAGGCGGATTTCCTTGTCAAGCGCGCGCGCCAGATCGCGCACGGCGCGCGGAAAGGCCTGCACGCCCTCGGCAAACGGCCGCATGCGCACATCCAGCACCGCCTCGTGCAGGCGGCCGGCATGGTCGATGCCGGCCCGCTCGAAGGCCTCCAGATCCGCCAGCAGCGCGGCCGCGGTCTCGCGACTGGTGGCCAGGCCGTGCAGCACCTCGCCAAGCGCGATTTCGGCCGCGGCCTGCCCTTCTCCGTTCCCGAAGGGGTGGGCGGAAAGGGTCTCTGCCGCCCGCGCGAGCGTTCCCTGCAGGCGGAGCAGGCGGGACACCGTTTCCGCCAGCGGCCGCAGACGGCGCGTCGCCGTCAACCCCTCGCCGGCCAGCCCGACGAGACGGTCGAGATCGTCGGCACCGACCCGCATCACCCGGCCCTCCGCCTCTCCGGCCGGCGCGGCCGGGCGGGCGGCAGCCGCCGCCGTCACGGGCGGCGGGGCGGGCGCGGCCGCAGGCGGCAGCGGCGGGGCGGCCACGGCGACCGGGGCCGGGGCCGGCGCCGGCGCGACGACCGGAGCGGCGGCGGCCGGGACCGGGGCCGGTGTCGCCGGGGCAGCGCCCGTCAGCACCGCGGTCAGATCGGCCAGAAGGCCCGCCATATCCGGCCGCGAGGCGGCACTGGTGGCGGCGTAGTCCTCTTCCGGCAGGTTCGCCAGCCCGCTCAGCAGGTCCACGCCGCGCAACAGCAGATCGACCGCAGCCTGATCCAGCCCGATGCGGCCGTGCTGGGCGGCCGAGAACACGTCCTCCAGCGCGTGCGCCATCTGCACGCCGGCCCGCAGACCCACGATCTGCGCCGCCCCCTTCAGCGAGTGGGCGGCCCGCATGCAGGCTTCCAGCACCGCGGCATCCTGCGGCGCCTGCTCCAGCACCAGCAGTCCGTCGACCATGGTCGCGCACTGGCCTTCCGCCTCCAGGCGGAACAGTTCGGCCATCGAAAGCTGGCTGAGGTCGCGTGTGGTCATGGATGCAGCGCCCTCCCCCTCACAACATGCGTTCGACGGCCGCCCGCAGCAGCGGCGGGTCGATGAGGGCGGCCATGCGGTCGCGCCAAGGCAGCAGGCCGGCGGTCAGCGCGGCGGCCGCCTGCGGCAGGGTGGCCGGGCGCGCCGTCAGGCGGGCGGGATCGTAGCGCAGCGTTCCCGCCACTTCCTCCAGCACCAGCGCCACCGGCCCGCCGCCAAGCTGCACCACGCCGTGGCGCTCGCCGGTGGCCGCCGGCGCGGCAGCCAGTCCCAGCAGGCGGGCGAGCGACAGGCACAGCAGCAACTGGCCGCGCACGACGGTGAGGCCGCTCAGCGCACCGCCGCGCCGGTGCGGCAGCGTGTGCACCGGGCCGGCCGGCGCGATTTCGTCGAACAGCCGGGTTTCGAGCGCGAACCACTCGCCACCGCAGCGAAACACCATGGCCGACCGGAGCGCGCCCGCAGCCGCGGCAAGCGGCGCCGCGACGATGGCCGTGTTCTCGGCCAGCCAGCCCGGCGCCGGCGGGCGGGCGAACAGCCGCTCCGCCGCATCCGCGCGCACCGGACAGCGACCGCAGGTCTCCACCGCCGCCAGCCGCGCGCAGGTGCGGTCGCCGAACGTGCCGGTGCGGTTCCAGCAATCGTCCACCACGACGGCAGCGGCGGTTGCCGGCATATCCTCGGCCATGCTCATGCCCTCCGCGCCTTTTCCTCAAGCCGCTGCAGCCGGCCGGCCATGCGCGCGGCGCCCTCCGCATCGCCGGCCGCGCGCAGCAGCAGCGCCAGATGCGCCAGCGTCTCGCGGTGGTCGGGCTCAAGATAGAGCGCGCGGCGATAATGGCCCGTTGCCGAGACGGTGTCGCCGCGGGCCTCGCTGATGAGGCCGAGCAGATAGCAGGCCTCCGCATCCGCGCCGCCGCCGGCCAGCAGGCCCTCGCAGAGCACCGCCGCCTCGTCGAGCCGGCCCTGATCGGCCAGCCGCGCGGCAGCGGCAAGCGCCCCGCCGTCAGCCCCGCCGTCGCCGGCCGGCGGTGCCTGCGGCGGGGTCGCCGGCGGGCGGTCGCGCACGGCGGCGAACGGACGCGGGGCGGGGGCCGGCGCAGCCGGGGCCGGCGCCGCGCGGCGCGGGGCAGACGGCCGCGCCGGCGGCGGGGCCGGTTCCGCCCCGGGGGCCGGGGCGCGGCGCAGGCCGAATGTCATGCGGTCCGGCAGCGGCACGAAGCCGAAGCGGGCAAAGCCGCTGGCCTCCGACGGCCCGACATAGAGCTGCCCGCCCGGCGCCAGCAGCCGCTCAAGCAGCGCCACGACCCATTGCCGTGTCGGATCGTCCAGATAGATCAGAACGTTGCGGCAGAAGATGATGTCGAAGGGCGCCGCCCCGGCCAGCAGCCGCGGATCCATCAGGTTGCCCGCCTCGAAGGTCACAAGGCGGCGGATATCCTCCGAAAGACGGTAGCGGCCCTCATGCGGCCCGAAATAGCGGTCCCGGAACCCCAGATCGCGGGCGCGGAAGGCATGCCGGCCATAGAGCCCGGCGCGCGCCACCGCCAGCGCCCGCCGGCTGACATCAATGGCGGTGATGGAGAACGAAGCCGGCGACAGGCCGGCATCCACCAGCGCCATCGCCATGGAATAGGCCTCTTCGCCGGTTGCGCACGGCAGCGACAACAGCCGCAGCACGCCGCCCGGCCCCCGCCCGGCCAGCACGCCGCGGCCGAAGGCGATGGCACTGGCAAAGGCGGCGGCATCGCGGAAGAACCACGTCTCCGTAACCACCACCTCGTCGATCAGCGCCTGTGCCTCGGAGGCGTCGGCATTGACGCGCAGCCAGTAGCCGGCCTCGTCGAGACCGCACGCCGCCATGCGGGCGCGCACCGCCCGTTCCACCGACGCCGCTCCGATGGTGGAGACATCGACGCCGATGGCCTGCCGGAGCAGGCCCACGAACAGCGCCGCAGAGGCGAGCGACGGCTCGCTCCTGAGCCCCGGGGGGGCGGAGGCCGCGCTCACGATGCCGCCCCCGCGACGGCGAGCCCGTCATAAAGCGTTGCCAGCACCGCCTGCGGCAGCAGCAGCACCGGATCGACCAGCTGCACCACGCCCTCCGCATCCGGGGCGACGGGCCCGAGATAGGGCGTGCCGTCGGCGCGGATGCCGGAGGCGACGAAATCGGTCCGCGGCCGGCGGACGAGGCCGGTGGCGTTTTCCACCATCAGCGCCAGCGGCACGCAACGCCCGCCGGCGAGCGGCAGCGGACAGACGAGCAGCCGCGTGCTCATCGCGGCCTGCGCCGGCCGCCCGGCGAGGACGGCCACCAGATCGACGACCGGCACCGGCGCCCCGCGCCAGTTGATGACGCCGGCGACGCCGGCCGGAAGGCCCGCTGCCCGTCCGATCTCGACGAGCGGCAGCACCGCTTCCACCCGGTCGGCGGCAACGGCGAAGCGATCCTCGTCAAAGCGGAACAGAAACAGCAGCATGAAGCCTCCGCACCGGTCTGCGCACCGCCCGGCGTCACATTTCCAGCTTGAAGCGGGCGATGCCGTTGCGCAGGTCGAGCGCGACCTGACTGAGTTCGTCGATGGCCTGGCTCGACTGGCGCAGCGAATCGAGCGTCTGGTGCGCGGTGTCGCTGAGCTGCACCAGCGCCTGAGAGATCTGCTCCGCCCCGGTGGCCTGCGCCTGCACGCCCTCGTTCACCGTCTCGAAGCGCGGCACCAGCGTCTGCACCTGACGGATGATCTCGGAGAGCTGGCCGCCCACGACCTCCACCTCCTGAATGCCGCGGCGGACTTCCTCGGAGAACTTGTCCATGCCCATGACGGAGGCGGAAACCGCGGACTGCATCTCCTTGACCATCTGCTCGATATCGTAGGTGGCGACTGCGGTCTGGTCGGCGAGGCGGCGGATTTCCGTCGCCACCACCGAGAACCCGCGGCCGTAGTCCCCGGCCTTCTCCGCCTCGATGGCCGCGTTGAGAGAGAGCAGATTGGTCTGGTCTGCCACGCGGGTGATGGTCGTCACCACCTGATTGATGGTGGTCGCCTTGTCGTTCAGCACCGCAAGGCGGGTGTTGATGGTGCCGGTCGCCGCCATCACCGCGTGCATGCTGCCTTCCATGCGGCCGAGGCCCGCCTGCCCCTCGCCGGCCAGCCCGGCGGTGTGTTCGGCAACCGAGGAGACCTCGGCCATGGTGCGCACCAGATCGCTCGCCGTTGCGGCGATCTCCTTGGAGGTGGAGCCGATCTCGGTGGTGATCGCCGCCATCTCGCTGGCGGTGGCCTGCTGCTGACGGGCGGTGGCCGCGATCTCGGTGATGGAGGTGTTGACCACGATGCCCGAGCGCTGCACCTGCCCGATCAGCCCGGAGATCTCGCCGGCCATGTGATTGAAACCACCGGCGATCTGCCCGAACTCGTCGTTGCGGCCGAGATTGAGGCGCGCACTGAGATCGCCGCGGCCGATCGCCTCCATAGTGCCCGTCAGGGCGCGCAGCGGCCGCACGATGGACCGGAACAGCAGCACGCCGCTGACGCAGGCTGCCACCACCGCCGCCAGAATGGCGGCGAGCGTGGTGTTGCCGGCCCGCGTGGTATCGGCGGCGATCAGGCGGACGGATGCTTCCAGAGCGCTGCGGTTATAATCGATGAGTTCGTTCATGTCGTCGAGCGAGGCGGCAAAGGCCGCCTGCAGCGGCCCGTTGCGCTCGGCCCGCGCGCCGGCGGTGTCGCCGGCGGCAACCAGCGCCAGAACCCGGTCGAACGAGCGGAAATACGCCTCCGATGCCGCCTGCACGCGATTGAAGATCGTGCGGTCGGCATCCTCGTGGATGGTCACCGCGTAGCCGTCGAAATTGGCCTTCAGGTCGGCCCGCGCCGCGCGCATGGCCGCTTCCAGCGCATCGGCGCGGGTGGACGGCGGCAGGCTGATGCGCTGCTCAAGCAGCGCATAGGTCAGAAGCCACAGCCGCGTTGCCTTGGCGGAATCCAGCAGGCCCGGCATGGTATCGTCGCGGATGGAAACGGCCTCCTGATCCATGCGCGAGAACAGCGAGGACGTGACGATACCCATCATTCCCATGATGACGAGAATGACGGCGAAACTGGCGACGATGCGGGTGCGGATCGTCCAGCGCACGAGGGAGGCTTGTTGCGACATCTGGCTCGGAACCCGGCTTGTCTCGGAAACGGCCGGCCACCGGCGACCGCCCGGCGCGGGCGACGGCCGGAACCGGCGATGACGGACAGGCATCGTGCCACCGATTGCCCCCCGCGCGCCATGGCCGTGATCGGCCCGCCCGCAAACACGGTTCACGAACCGTGACGCGCGGCCCGGCTGCATGGCCCCTCGCCCGGCAACGTGGGCGACAGATTTTGCCGCGCAGCCTCGGAGTTTCATGCAAATACGACAGAGTTGCGACCTGATCGTCAACGCTGCGGATACTATCTTGTGAGAATGGGGGGCATTGTTGCAGGTGCAGGTCCGTTGCTACCTTCCCGTCATCGCTCAGGCCTGAATGTCGCGCCGGAAACGCGGCGGCCTGTCGCAGTCCCTTTTTCCCTCGTCCGGCTCCCCCGGCCCGCCTCGCCTGCCAGCCGGACTTCTTTCAGGATAGCGAAGAAAATGATGAAGCGCTCCGCTCTGTTCCTTGCCGCCGCTCTGGCGCTTGCCCCGCTCGCCGGCCCGGCGCTCGCCGCCGGCCCGTCCACGAACCTGACCGAGATCAAGAGCGGCGAGTTCACGCTGGACAAGAGCCACGCCAAGATCATCTTCTCGACCAGCCACTTCGGCTTCTCGACCTATTATGGTCTGTTCAAGGACTTCGACGCCAAGCTGAACTTCGACGCCAAGGACCCGGCGAAGAGCACGCTGGCCGTGACCATCGACATGAACAGCGTCGAGACCACCAATCCGAAGCTCAACGAGCACCTGAAGTCGGAAGACTTCTTCAACGCCGCGAAGTTCCCGACCGCCACCTTCAAGGCGACCAAGATCACCGTCACCGGCAAGACCACCGGCACCATCACCGGCGACCTGACGCTGCACGGCGTGACCAAGCCGGTCACCCTCGACGCCAC
>NZ_DAISHT010000017.1:0-27140 GCF_036822375.1 Pseudoxanthobacter sp.
GGCCGTCGGGCTGCGGCAAGTCCACCATGCTGCGCATGATCGCCGGGCTGGAGGAGGTCACCTCGGGTACCATCTCCATCGGCGGCACGGACGTCACGCACCTGCACCCCGGCCAGCGCGGCGTGGCCATGGTGTTCCAGTCCTACGCGCTCTATCCGCACATGACGGTGGCCGAGAACATCACCTTCGGCCTGAAGCGGCAGGGCGTCGACCGGGCGGTCATCGAACGGCGCCTGAAGGAAGTGGCCGCCATGCTTGGCCTTGAGGCGCTGCTGGAGCGCAAGCCGAAGAACATGTCCGGCGGCCAGCAGCAGCGCGTCGCCATGGCACGTGCCATGATCAAGACGCCCAAGGTGTTCCTGTTCGACGAGCCGCTTTCCAACCTCGATGCCAAGCTGCGCGAGAAGCTCAGAACCGAAATCCGCAAGATGCATCTTGCGTTGAAGACGACGACCATCTTCGTGACCCATGACCAGCTTGAGGCGATGACGATCGCCGACCGCATCGTGCTGATGCGCGCCGGCCGGATCGAGCAGCAGGGTACGCCGGACGAGATCTTCGACCGTCCCGCCACCCGCTTCGTAGCCGATTTCATCGGCTCGCCGGCCATGAACTTCCGCCTCGCCACCGTCTCTGCGGCGGCGGGCGGGCTTGAGGCGGTGGCCGGCGCCATCCGCCTGCCCCTGCCGGCCGGCCGTTTCGCGGTGCAGCCGGGGCAGGAGGTGGAACTGGGCCTGCGCCCCTCGCGCATGGACCTGTGCGCCCCGGATACCCCCGGTGCCATCGCCGGGCGGGTGGTGCTGATCGAGAACATGGGCAGCGAAGGGCAGGTCATCGCCAGTGTCGACGGCACCGACATGTCGTTCGTTACCAAGGCGTTCCGCGGCCTGCAGCCCGGCGATCCGGTGAGCTTCGCGCTGCCCGGCGAACACCTCCACATCTTCGACCGCGCCTCCGGCCGGTCCCTTCTTGCTGCCGAGGCCTGACATGGCAAACCTGCTGCCCTTCGCCCACACCCGCTTTGCCGAAAAGATCGCGCGCATCCGCGCCGGCACCTACAGCACCGGCGATTTCATGATCGCGGATGCCAAGGACGCCGATCTTTCCGGCGGCATTCTCACCACCGGCCGGCGGCGCGATGCGGCGGGCCGGGTGACCGGCAACCGCACGCGGCCGGAATTCCTGGCCGAGATGCGCGCCCTCGTCGCGCAGGACTGCATCGACATCCTGCTCGCTTCCGCCAGCAACATCGAGGCGCTGGCCGATGCCGGCGCCTTTGCCGGTTCGCGCGTGATGCCGGCCTTTCGCGCCAACGAGACGACGTGCGTGTGGGGCAACCTGCGCGGCGGGCGCTATCGCGAGGCGCCGTCGCGGCCGCACCGCGGGGCGGCACTGGCCCATGCCCGCGCGCCGCTGTGCCTCTATTCGGTGACCTTCCTCAACGACCCCGGGCGGGATGCCGCGGCGCTGGAGGCCTATGCCGCCTTCCGGGCGGAGGCGCGCGCCGAGGGCATCCTGCATTTCTGGGAGGTGTTCAACCCGAATATCGACATCGGGATCGAGGCCGCCGGCATTGGCGCCTTCGTCAACGACTGCATCGTGCGGGCGCTTGCCAGCCTGACGCGCGCCGAGCGGCCGGAATTCCTGAAGGTTGCCTATAACGGGCCGGCCGCCCTTGAGGAACTGGCGGCGCACGATCCTTCCATGGTCGTCGGCGTGCTGGGTGGCGGCGGCGGCACCCACCGCGATACCTTCGAGCTGGTGGTGCAGGCGGAGCGTTTCGGCGCCCGGCTGGCGCTGTTCGGTCGCAGGATCAACATGGCCGAACATCAGCCGGCACTTGTTCTGTGGATGCGGCGGGTTGCGGACCGTGCGGTCTTACCCGCAGAGGCCGTGCGGGGCTATCATGCCGATCTCGCCGCCTGCGGCTTCGCGCCGGATCGCGATCTGGAAGCCGATCTGCGCATCACCGAAGAGGTGCTGAAGAGCGCGGCGACGGCCGGCTGAAACGCGGGGCCGGGCAAGACATGCGGGCCGGGCAGTTGCTGCCACGGTCCGCCCAAGGAGAGCGCATGTCCCGCATCAACCATCCGTCCAGCCGGGCTGTCGCCGAAGTCGCCTGGCTCTATTATGTGAAGAACCTGACGCAGGGCGAGATCGCCAAGAAACTGGGGCTCTCCCGCCCGACCATCATCAGCTACCTGAAGCTTGCCAAGGAACGGCAGATCGTCTGCGTGAAGATCGCCGGCGAGCACTTCAAGGTCAACGCGCTTGCCGACCGGCTGCGGTCACGCTTCGGGCTGGCGCAGGCCCATGTCGTGCCCGACCACGGTCTGACGGGCGAGGCGCTGACCCGGCAGGTTTGCGAGGCGGCGGCGCAGGCGCTGCCGGATTTCGTCGGCCCGGGCGACGAACTGGGGGTCAGCTGGGGGCAGACCGTGTGGTTCGTCTCCGAAAGCGTGCCGTGGTGGCCGGTCGACGGCCTCACCGTGCGCCAGCTGATCGGCTCCATGGCCAACCCCCTGCTGCCGACATCGGAAAGCTGCTCGACGGAAATCGCCCGCCGGCTTTCCGCCGCCTGCGTCAACCTCAATGCGCCGGCGGTGTGTTCGTCGGAGCAGCTGGCCGGCATGCTCAAGGCCGAGCCGATCATCGCCGAACAGCTGCAGAACCTGAAGCGCTGCAACAAGGCGATCTATTCGCTGAGCCCGTGCACGCCCGACACCCATGTCGTGCAGTTCAAGATCGCCGCCGCCGCCGATGTGGCCGATTATGCAGCGCGCGGCGCGGTCGGCATCATCACCGGCCGTTTTGTCGATGCCCACGGCAACCCGGTGCTGGGGCCGCTCGACGACCGCCTGATCGGCGCCGATCATGAAACGCTGCGGGCCATGAACGGCATGCTGGTGGTGAGCGGCCTGCACAAGCTGGTGCCGGCTCTGGCGGTGCTGCGCGGCGGCTATGCCGAAGAAGTTGTCATCGACGTGCCGCTGGCCGAAGCGGTGCTGGCGGCGGCGGACTGAGCCGGCCGCTTCAGGCCGTCAGCGCGCCGAGATAGGCGAGAACCGCGTCCTTCGAGACTACGTCGGCATATTTGGCGTTCATGTCGAACAGGTTCGCCTCATGCGGGGCCGGATGGCGGTCGCCGCAGGCATCCGCCACCACGAGGGTGCGGAAGCCGTGCGACATGGCATCGACGCAGCTTGCCCGCACGCAGCCGCTGGTGGTGAGCCCGGTGAGGATGACACTGTCGGCACCGAGGCAGGTGAGCGTTGAGGCGAGCGAGGTGCCAAAGAACGCGCTCGGGTACTGCTTGGTGATCACCAGTTCGTCGGCTTCCGGCTCCAGCCCCGCCGGCCATGCGCCCATCGGGTTGCCGGGCAGGAAGCTGGCGAGCGGCCGGGCTTTCTCGAAGAACCGGCCGCCGTCGACGCCGCCGGCCGCATAGGCAACGCGGGTCAGAATGACCGGCACCCCTCTGGCGCGGGCCAGCGCGCGGATCTCCAGCGCTGCCGCCAGAGCCGGCTCCACCGGGGCCCACAGCGGCGACGAGGGGGTGAAATAGGCCGCCACGAAGTCGATCAGCAGCAGCGCCGGCCGCCGGCCGAAGCCGACGCGGTTATCGTAGGCGCGGCGGTAGTTTTCCGCGAGATCGGCGTCTGTCATCGGGTGTCTCCGGGCTTTGCGGATCAGAGCGCTGCGCCCGGCGGCGTCGCGCGGTGCCAGTCCGTGGCCTGCTGCAGGGCGGCGGCGACCGTGAGGCACAGGTCCTCCCGCCAGGGCGCGGCCACCACCTGCACGGCGGTCGGCAGGCCGCTGCGGCCGAAGCCGGCCGGCATCATCAGGGCCGGCAGGCCGGTCAGGTCGAACATCATGGTGTTGCGGGAAATGACGCTCTGGAACGGCAGTGCCGCGTCGTCGATGGCAACCGTCAGCGTTTCGAGGCTGCCGGCCTCGCCGCCGAGACCCGGTGTCAGCACCACATCCACCTCCGCGAGGAGGCGGCGGAACGCGGCGGTGGCCTGGGCCCGCACCCCCAGCGCTTCGCCATAATCGGCGGCGCTGTAGCCGAGCCCGGTTTCCAGACGGGCCACGAAGCCGGCATCGTAGTCGCCGCGCCGGTCGAGGTGGCGGCGGTGCAGGCCGGCAAGCTCGCTGAGCAGGATCGTCCACCCGGCCGCATGCCACCCCGCAGCCGGCAGGGCCGGCAGATCGGTGAGGCGCGCGCCGAGATCCGCGGCTGTCTTCAGCATCTGCTGCCAGTTGGTCAGCACGGCGGCATCGACCGCCTCGGTGAACCAGTTGACGGGCACGCCGATGCGCAGCCCGTCGAGGCGGCGGGCCTGCAGCGCGGCCGCGCAGCCTTCGGCCAGTCCGTCGCCGCGCGGCAGCGCCATCTGCGGCAGCGCAAGCGCCAGATCGGCGGCCGAACGGGCCATCGGCCCGACATGATCGAGGGTCCATGACAGGCAGGCGACGCCGCTGCGGCTGACGCGCTCGCGCGTCGGCTTCAGACCGGTTACGCCGCACCACGCCGACGGAACGCGGATGGAGCCGCCGGTATCGGTGCCGAGCGCCAGCGGCACGAGGCGCGCGGCGAGGGCGGCACCGGAGCCGGTGGAAGAGCCGCCGGTCCAGCGCGACGGGTCCCACGGATTGCCGACCGTGCCATAGCGCGGATTGAACGGCGAGCCCGCCGCATATTCCGTGGTGGCGGCCATGGCGAAGGGAATGGCGCCCGCGCGGCGCAGTGCGGCCACCGCCACGGCATCGCGCGGGGCGATGCGGTTTCCCGTCAGCCGCGAGCCGGCGGTAACCGGCTGACCGCCGACATCGATGATGTCCTTGACGGCAAAGGGAATGCCCTCCAGCGGTCGCGCCGTGCCTGCGCGCCAGCGCGCGGCACTTTCCGCGGCCGCCCCGGCCGCGCCGGCGACGAGGGTCAGCAGCGCCTGCCGGCCGGCGGCAACGGTGCCGGCGGCCTCCTGCAGCGCGGCAATCACGTCGGGCGGCGAAAACCGGCCGGCCGCGAAGGCCGCCAGCAGGTCGGCAACGCCGGCCTGCCGCGGAGCGGTGCAGCCGCCGGCCTGCGCCGGCAGCGGCGGGGCCGGGGGCCAGCCGGCCTCCGGCAGGGCTACGCTATCCGGTGCCAGCGGATCGGCGGGAAACACCGCCTCGGGCCCGGCGCCGCGGCCGGAGGGGAGGGCTGCCGGCTGCGGCGCGGGCACGGGGCTCATTCCGCAGCCGCGGCCTGAATGTTGGCCCGCGACTTCATCAGCGGCTGAATGCGCTGGCCGAACTGGTCCATGCCGACGAGGAAGTCGTCGAAGGTCAGCATGATGCCCTTGGTGCCGGGAACGGCGGCGATTTCGTCCATCATCTTCGCCACCTTCTCATAGGAACCGACGAGGGTGCCCATGTTCATGTTCACCGCACCGGCCGGCAGGTTGATGGTGCGGGCGGTGGAGTTGGCATCGGCCTTGGTGTCGCGCCCGCCCTGATCGGCCATCCACGACAGGGCTTCGACGTCCACGCCGTCGCAATATTTCTTCCACTTTGCCTCGGCGAGGGCATCGGTCTCGTCGGCGATGATCATGAACAGCACATAGGCGCCGACATCGCGCCCCGTCAGCGCGCTCGCCTCCACCAGACGCTCATTGGCGGGGGCGAAGGCGGTGGGGGTGTTGATGCCGCTGCCGAGTGCGAAATTGTAGTCGGCATATTCGGCGGCGAACTTCATGCCGCGCGGGCTCTGGCCGGCGGCCACGATCTTGATGTCGGCCGACGGCTGCGGCTTCAGCATGCAGTCGTTCATGGTGAAGTGTTCGCCCTTGAAGTTCGAGTGGCCGGTGGACCACAGCTCCTTCATGACGTGCACATATTCGCTCGAATAATCGTAGCGGTAGCCGAAATAGTCGTTCCCCGGCCACAGGCCCATCTGGTCGTATTCGGCAAGCTGCCAGCCCGACACGATGTTGACGCCGAACCGGCCGGGGGCGACGGAGTCGATGGTGCTGGCCATGCGCGCCACGATGGCCGGCGGCAGGGTGAGAACGGCCGTGGAGCCGAACAGCTTGATGCGCTTGGTAACGGCCGCAAGGCTGGCCATCAGCGTGAAGGATTCAAGCCCGTAATCCCAGAACTGCGACGGGCCGCCATAGCCGTGAAGCTTGATCATCGACAGCGCGAAATCGAGCCCGTAGCCCTCGGCCTTCTGAACGATCTGACGATTGAGATCGAACGACGGCAGATATTGCGGCGACGTCGTCGAGATCAGCCAGCCATTGTTCGCAATCGGGATGAAGACACCTATGTCCATCTCGGTCCCCTGTGGATGTCTGGAAGGCAGTTTTTTGATTGTATGTACGAACTAATGCAGGGAAATTCGGCCATGTCCAGACGCCCGGAGATCAAAAAATGGATTCGCCCATAATTTGAGCGTTCGCCGCCCGGCTGCGCAGCCACCCCGCCGGCGCGGCGTGCCGGCGCGCAAAAAAATGCGCCGCAGGGACGGACCCTGCAGCGCGCGGCGGTCGGATAACGAAAATGCGGGAGGCTCAGGCTTCCGGGTGCAGTGTCGAGGTGTAGGTGAAGCGATCGGCCGGCAGAATCTGGATGGCATATTCCAGCAAGCGGCTGCCGGAGCCGAAATAGCGGCGGCTGACGCGCAGCGCGAGATCGCCCTCGCGCGCGCTGAGGCGCGCGGCCATCGCCGCATCGAGCGTGGCGGGGCGGATCTCCTGCACGATTTCCTGGATCTTCTCGCCCGAGACCTTTTCGATCAGGTAGAACAGCGCCGTGCGCAGGGTGCCGACGTCGCGGACGGCGGCGGCAAGGCGGGCATCGACATAGACCTCGTTCCATGAGAACGGCTGGGTTTCGCCGGCGGGAAAGCGTGCGCCGGCCAGCCGCAGGAACGGCCGGCCGGGCCGGCAGCCGAGTTCGGTTGCAAGCCGGCCGCGGGCGGCAATCTCTTCCCGCTCGGTAATGACGAACTCGGTCTCTTTGGCAAACTCGAACAGTTCGGAGCGCGACTGGGCGATGAGGCGCTGGCGCGGCCGGTTGGCGGCCGATTCCACCCGCGTGCCCACGCCTTTGCGCGCCGAAAGCCGGCCCTGCGTGCGCAGCGTCGCAATGGCCTGCCGCACCGTCTGCCGGCTGACACCCAGTTCCCCGGCCAGTTCGTTCTCGGTCGGCAGCAGCGAGCCGACCGGGAAATCGCCGCTGTTGATGCGGCTTTCCAGATGAGAGGCCACCTGAAGATAAAGCGGCGTGGCCGAGCAGGCCGCCGGCCGCCATTCTGGCGCCGTCGCGGCGCCGGTGCCATCGGTTTCGGTCATGCGGCGTTCCTGCCCATGCGCCCTCTCTCCCCCCTTGATCTGCCCGCCGCTGCGCGTGCCATGCCAGTGCGCCGGCGGCAAGCGCCTCCTGTTTAATCGCCGAAACGGCTGGGCGCCGCCTTGCGGAGCCACAACAAAGTTATTAGTACGGACATTTGCAAGGGTCATTTGCAAGAGTCATTCCCGCAAAGTGGGCAGAGTTGGGGGCATCATGAGCCTTTCCGCCGCCGATCAGGCGCGTGCGGCAGCGCACGGGCGTCTCGTGCCCACGCTTGCGCTCGTCACCTGTGCGCAGATCGTGGCGACGGCCAGCGTTCTGGCGCTCACCGCGCTGGCGCCGGCGGCGGCGCGCGATCTCGGCGTCGGGGTCTATTTCATCGGCTACCAGATCAGCGTCATCTATGCGGCGGGCATGTTCACATCCGCCGTCGCCGGAACGCTGGTGCAGCGTTTCGGAGCGGTACGCATCGAGCGGCTGGCGCTGCTGCTGTTCGCAGCGGGCTTTCTCGGCCTTGCCTCGGCCAGCGTGTGGCTGGTGCTGCTCGCCACCGTGCTGATCGGCTTCGGCTATGGCCTCAACAATCCGGCCGCCTCGCAGATGCTGATGCCGGTGACGCCGGCGCGCGCCCGCAACTTCGTCTTTTCGCTGAAGCAGAGCGGCGTGCCGCTGGGCGGCGTCGTGGCTTCGCTGGCGCTGCCGGCCCTTGCCGCCCATCTCGGCTGGCGCGGCGCGCTGGCGTTGGCTGCCGCCGCGCCGGCGGCCATCTGGCTGTGGGCGGTGATCCTGCACGGGCCGGGCGGCACGGGAACGGACCGCCGCGCGCGCCTCGGCCGCGGCATCATCGACGAACAGTCCTTCATCTGGCGCGACGCGCGGCTGCGGGTGCTGGCGGTGCTGGGGCTGCTCTATTCTGCGGTGCAACTGGCGGCCTCGGCCTTTGCCGTCGTCACTCTGCTGCACGATCTCGGCTGGGGTGCGCTTGCGGCCGGCGGCCTTGCGGCGGCGATGCAGCTTGCCGGCGCCTTCGGCCGCGTCGGCTGGGGCGTGATTGCCGACCGCATCGGCGGCGATTTCCGCGCCCTCGGCCTCATCGGCTTCATCAGCGGGCTGTGCTGCCTTCTGTTTCCGCTGCTGCCGGCGCTGCCGGCGGCCGCGCAGATTGCGCTGTTCGTGGTGCTGGGGGCGACTTCGATCGGCTGGAACGGTGTGTTTCTCGCTGCCGTGGCGCGCTATGCGCCGCCGGCGCGGGTGGGGGCCATCACCGGCGGCGTGCTGGTCTACACCTTCGTCGGCGTCATCATCGGCCCCTCGGGTTTCGCCGCCGTCTATCTGCTTGCCGGCAGCTATGGCGGTGCCTTCGGTGTGTTCTCGCTGTTCGGCTTCCTCGGCGCGGTGCTGTCGCTGCAGGCCGACCGCCGTCGCCGCCGCCAGCAGCCCGCGGTGTAAGGGCGCGCGGCCGCCGGCGGCTGCACAGCGATATTTGTTCGTACAAAACAACCGACCTGCGCGTGCCCGCTCCCATCGGGCGTCGCGGTGGGCGGACTTTGCCAGACCCACAGCGCTTTTGACACACTGCACAAAATGGCCGGATTACCGCCAAATTCGCGCCTGCCGCGGGCAGTGTGCGGATTATTTGAGCAATGACAAAAAAGAGGCGGATTCCATTTGACGCTGATTTGATTAAGTCCGTACATTCATCCCCATCGCGCGGCGCAAGGTATCCAACCCGCGGCGACCATCACCGAAAAATGGGGACGTGCTTATGTCAAAGGTTGCGACCTTTTCCCTGCTCGCCTTCATGGGCGTATCAGCGGTTGCCGCACCGGCCGTGGCCGATCCGATGGCCGATGCCAGAGCCGTCATCGCGACGCACCAGCAGACCCCCGTTTTCGAACCGCCGGGCGAAGCCTTCGACGCCAGAAGCTGCATGGCCGGCAAGAAGGTGCTGTCCATTCCGCTGTCGATGACCATTCCCTTCGAGGTGCAGCTGACGCGCGCCATGAAGGAGGCGGCAAAGGAGGTCGGTTTCGAACTGGATGTCTGGGACAATCAGCTCAAGGTCGATCAGTGGATTCAGGGCGTGTCCCACGCCATCGGCGGCAAGTACGATGCCATCGACCTGACCGGCGGCCTCAACGCGCAGGTGCTGGGCCCGCAACTGGCCGAGGCGCGCGCCGCCGGCATCAAGATCAGCACCACCCATCTCTATGACGTGACGCAGACCCCCGACCCCAGCACGGACTATTCCGCCAAGGTGGATTTCTCCGGTGCCGGCCGCCTGCTGGCATCGTGGGCCTATGTGGCGACGGGCGGCAAGCCGAACGTGGTGATCGTCACCTCCACCGACATTCTGCCGAGCACGCCGTTTGTCGAGGCGATCCAGAAGCAGCTCAGGGATTATTGCCCGGACTGCAAGCAGAAGGTCGTCGACGTGCCGGCCAGCGAATGGTCGACCAAGATTCAGCCCGGCGTGCAGTCCGCCATTCTGGCGGACCCCACGCTCAACTATGTGCTGCCGATCTACGATTCCATGTCGCAGTTCGTGGTGCCGGCCCTGCGCGTGACCGGGTCTGAAGGCGCGGTGAGCATCGCCAGCTTCAACGGCACGCCGTTCATTCTGGACATGGTGCGCGAGGGCAACGTCAGCATGGATGTCGGCGAAAGCCTCGGCTGGGCGGGCTACGCCGCGGTCGACAACATCATGCGCATGATGTGCGGCAAGCCCGAGCCGGCCAAGCTCAATGTGCCGCTCGTGGTGTTCGACAAGTCCAATGTCGGGGCGGCGGGCGTGCCGGCCAACTACAACGACGGCTATGGCGATGCGCACCTGACCGGCTTCCGCAAGCTGTGGAAGCTGCAGGGCTGAGGCCGGATCCGCGGGCGGACCCAGGGAGGGCGAAGACGCCATGCAACAGGATGCGGTCCTGACGATGACCAACATCCGCATGCGGTTCGGCAGCCACTATGCGCTGAAGGGCGTGACGGTGTCGGTGCGCCGCGGCGAGGTGTTCGGCCTGCTCGGGCAGAACGGATCGGGCAAGTCCACCCTCATCAAGGTGCTCGCCGGGTTCCACCAGCCGGAAGAAGGCAGCGAGATCGTGCTCTGGGGGCAGCGCATGCCGCTGCCCCTCGACCCGATGGACATCAAAAAGCGCGGCGTCGCCTTCGTTCACCAGCATCTGGGCCTGATCCCCAGCCTGACGGTGGCGGAGAACATGCGCGTCGGCGCCCAGAACCACCGCCGGCCGTGGGCCGTGTCGTGGCGGCGGGAGGCTGACTATGTCGGCGCGCTGTTCCGCCGCTTTGGCCTTGCCATCGATCCGCGGGCGACGGTCGGCAGCCTCGCCCCGGTCGAGCGCGCCTTCGTCGCCATCGTGCGCGCGTTCGACGACCTTCGCGCCTCCGATGCCGGTCATGGCGGCGAGGGCATCCTCATTCTCGACGAGCCGACGCCGTTCCTGCCGGCGGAAGACGTGGAGCGGTTGTTTGCGCTGGTGCGCGAGATCGTCAGCACCGGCACCTCGGTGATGATCGTCACCCACGACATTGACGAGGTGCGTGCCATCACCGACCGCGTGGCGGTGCTGCGCGACGGCGAACTCGTCTCCGTGCTCGACACCCGGGTGGCGAGCCGGCAGGACATTCTGGATACCATCGTCGGCAGCCGCATCGAGGCCTTTGCCAAGAAGCGGATGCCGCCGGGGGAGGGCGAGACGGCGGTGACCGTTGCCGGCCTCGGCGGTGCATCGGGCTTCGGCTTCACCGTGCGGCGGGGCGAGATTCTGGGGCTGACCGGGCTGATCGGCTCCGGTTTCGCAGCGGTGCCCTACCGTCTGTTCGGCGCCATGCCGGCGGAGGGTTCCATTGAAATCGGCGGGCGCCGCGCCGGTCTTGCCCGCATGCGCCCGCTCGCGGCACAGGCGCTGGGCATGGCCTTTCTGCCCGGCGACCGGCTGGGGGCGGCCGGCGTCGGCAGCCTTTCGGTTGCCGACAACATCACGCTGCCGCTGATCGGATCGTTCGTGACGCCGTTCGGTCTCGACCGCGGGCGGATGCTGCGCGAGGCGCGAAGCCTCTCGGCCGCCTACGACGTGCGCCCGCCGCGCCCGGAACTGCCGCTCGCCGCGCTTTCCGGCGGCAACCAGCAGAAGGTGCTGCTGGCCAAGTGGATGCAGACCGCGCCGAAGCTGCTGATGCTCGACGAGCCGACGCAGGGCGTGGATTTCGGCGCGCGGCAGCAGATTTTCTCCGCCCTCGACCGTGCGGCCGCCGATGGCACCAGCATCCTGTGCGCCAGCACCGACAACGAGCAGCTTGCCCAGATCTGCGACCGCGTCCTCGTGTTTTCCCGCGGGCGGCCGGTTCTGGAACTGGCGGGCGAGGCGATCACCAAGGAGGCGATCGCCGAGGCCTGTTTCAACAGCGCGGCCCATGTTTCGGCCGCGTCCGGTCCGATCTCTGCGCCGATGGAGGCCGCCCAATGACGAGCGTCGACATTTCCGCCAAGACCGCCCGGCCGCCGGGCCCCGGCGCCGGGCTTTCCGCGGCGCGGGTGAAGACGGAACTGGAGCGCTTCGCGCTGGTCATCGCGTGGGTCGCCCTCATCGCGCTGTTCGGCGCGCTGATGCCCGAGGTGTTCCTGAGCTGGCGCAACTTTTCCACCATGTTCGGCTCGCAGGCCGTGCTGGTGGTGCTGACGCTGGCGATCCTCGTGCCGCTGACCTCCGGCGACTTCGACCTGTCATGCGCCTCGGTGCTGACGCTGAGCGCCATGATGGTTGCGGTGCTCAATGTGGTGCACGGCTGGCCGATCCTGCCCGTGCTGGTGTGCGTGCTGGCAGCGGGGGCGCTGGTGGGGGCTGTCAACGCCTTCTTCGTGCTCTATTTCCGCATCCATTCCCTGATCGTGACGCTCGGCATCGGCACCTTCGTCAACGGGGTCATCCTCTGGATCAGCGATTCACAGACCCTGTCGGGCATTTCCATGGGGTTGGTGCAGTGGGTCGTCATCAACCGGGTGTTCGGCATTCCGGTGGCGTTCTTCTATGCGCTGCTGCTCACGGTCGTGATCTGGTATGTGTTTGAATATACGGTGCCGGGCCGCAAGCTGCTGTTCGTCGGCCGCGGCCGCGAGGTTTCCCGCCTCAACGGCATCAATGTCGACCGTGTGCGGGCATCGTCGTTCATTGCGTCCGGCGTCATCGCGGCCTTCGCCGGTATCCTCTATGCCGGCATGACCGGTTCGGCCGATCCGCTGTCGGGTCTCAACCTGCTGCTGCCGGCCTTTGCCGCCGCTTTCCTCGGCGCCACCAGCATCATGCCCGGCCGCTTCAATCCCGTCGGGGCGTTCATCGCCGTCTATTTCCTCGTGACCGGCATCACCGGCCTCACGATGCTCGGCGCCAATGCCTACGTGCAGAACCTGTTCTATGGCGGCGCCCTCGTCATTGCCGTGGCGCTGAGCCAGCTCGTGCGTAATCGCCAGCCGCAGGACTTCAGCTGAGGACCACTTCAGCTGAATGGCGAATTAATCCCATCTGAAAAGCGCCCGGCCGCCATGGCGGCCGGGCAGGGACGGCGAGGAGAAGACCGATGGAAGACACGCTGGCCGCAAGGCTTTCTGCGCTCTGGCTCGGGCGGCCGGCCACGGAGGCCGAGGCGCGGGCGATGGCCGCGCAGGCGGATCGTGCCGCGCCGCTGGCGATGGCCCGCGCGCCGGCCGGGGCCCTGTTCGCTGTCGAGCCCGCCCATTTCGACCGGCTGTTGCAGGAGCAGGCGAAGCGATGAACCGCGACGATTTTCCAACCCTCGGCGCGGCGGCGGCCGCCCTTGCACAGGGGCGCGTCTCGTCCGTGGAGCTGACGACGGAGGCCCTGCGGCGGGCTGAAACGACGGGGCGCGACCTCAACGCCATCATCGCGCTGGAGCCGGAAACGGCGCTTGCGGCGGCACGGATGGCGGATGCGGCGCGGGCAGCCGGGCGGGCGGCCGGGCCTCTGGCGGGCATTCCGCTGGCCCACAAGGACATGTTCGACCGGCCGGGGTTCGCCACCGGCTGCGGTGCCGGGATTATCGCCCGGCCGCCGGCCGCCGCGCCGGCAACGGTGATCGCGCGGCTGGAGGCCGCCGGCGCCATAACCATCGGCCGGCTCGCCATGTCCGAGTTCGCGATGGGGCCGACCGGCCATAACCACCACAACGGCCGCGCGCTCAATCCCATCGAGACCCGGCGGATCACCGGCGGCTCGTCCAGCGGCTCCGGGGCGGCGGTAGGCGGCGGCGTGGTGCTGGCGGCGCTCGGCTCCGACACCGGCGGTTCCATCCGCCTGCCGGCCGCGTGTTGCGGCGTGGTCGGGCTGAAGCCGACGCAGGGCCGCGTCAGCCGGGCCGGCGCCATGCCGCTGTCGTTTTCGCAGGACTGCATCGGTCCGCTGGCGCGCTCGGTGGAGGATGCGATGCTGCTGCTCGGCCTCATTGCCGGGCCGGACGGCCGCGACGTGACCGTCGTCGGCGCGCCCGGCCCCGGCGCCACCGCGCCGGCAGCGGCCGGCCTGCGGGTGGGCTTTGCCGCCGGCTTCTTCGATGAGGGGCTTGCAGCACCGGTGGCGCAGGCGATGGAGACCTGCCGCACGGTGCTGGCATCCGCCGTCCGCTCCGTGGCGGATGTGGCGATGCCGGACCTCGACGATATCTGCGAACTTGCCAACGTGGTTGCGATGAGCGAAGCGGCCGCGCTGCACCTCGACTGGCTGCGGGCCTGCCCGGGTGGCTACGGCCCGCAGGTGGGCGCGCGTCTGGCGCAGGGTCTTGCCGTGCCCGCACCGGTCTATCTGCGTGCCCTGCAGCGGCGGGCGGTCATGCTGGCGGGCTTTCTGGACACGGTGTTTTCGCGCTGCGATGTGCTGGTGGTGCCGGCCATGCCCTTTCTGCCGCCGCTTGCCGCCGATGTCGATGCCGGTGCCGGGCCGGCCATGACGGCCATCATTTCCGACATGACGCGCTTCACCCGGCCGTTCTCGTTCCTCGGCCTGCCGGCCATCGCGCTTCCGGTGGCGGCGGCCGACGGGCTGCCGGTTTCGGTGCAGGTGGTGGCGAGGCCGTTTGCCGAGGATGCCGCGGCGGCCATTGCGCGCCTGCTCGAACGCACGCTGGCCGTCGGGCCGTTCGGTCCGCTCGCCGCTCGCGTCCCGTCTCCTGCCACTGCCGAGGCTCTCCGATGAACTCGCCCGCGATGCCGCCCCTGTCGGGGGCAGACCCCGTGTCCTTTCCGCCCGTCGAGGCCGGCCTGTTTCGCGATGCGATGGCGCGCCTTGGCGCCGCCGTCAACATCATCACCACCGACGGGCCGGGCGGCCGGGCGGGCTTTGCGGCAACTGCGGTGTGCAGCGTCACCGATACGCCGCCGACGCTGCTGGTGTGTCTCAACCGCGCCAGTTCGGTCGTCGGCGCCTTTACCGCAAACCCGCATCTCTGCGTCAACACGCTGTCAGCCGGCCACCGCGATCTGTCGTCGCTGTTCGGCGGCAAGACGCCGATGGCGGAGCGGTTTGCGGCGGCGCAGTGGCATGCGGGCCTGACCGGCGTTCCGGTGCTGGCCGACAGTCTGGTGGCGTTCGAATGCCGCCTGTCGCACAGCGTGGAAATCGGTACGCACCGGGTGCTGTTCTGCGAGGTGCTGGCCATCGCCGGCGGCGGGGCGGAGGAGGCGCTGATCTATTTCGGCCGTCGTTACCACACCGCCGCGGCGCTGGGCTGAGGCCGTTCAGACGGTCTCGTCCAGCACGATGCCAACCCGGTTGGCTGCGCGCATGATGTGCATATGCATGAAATAACGGGCCGAATCGGGATCGCGGTTCTCGATGGCGCGAATGATGTTCTCGTGTTCGCTGACCGGCTCCCACAGCCGGCGGTGCCAGGCCAGCGGCAGGCGCTGGCTGTCGCGGAACACGCTGGCATAGCGGTCGTAGAGATCGAGATAGAGCCGGTTCTCGGAGAACGACATGATCATGCGGTGGAAGTCGAAGTCGTGCTGGGAATAGGTGACGAACTCGCCCGCCCGTACGGCCTCCTTGAGCTGGCCGAAATTGACGCGCAGCGCCGCGATGGCCTCGTCGCTGGCGCGGATGGCGGTCAGCCGCGCCGCATGCCCTTCCACGACGAAGCGGAACTGATAGGCCTCGGCCGGGCTGTAGAGCGCCTCCGGCGACCAGCCGCGCGGCTGCCCCGGTTCGGGGCTGGCGGACGCTGCCTCGCCGGGCTCGCTCACATAGGTGCCCTTGCGCGGACGGGTGCGCAGCATGCCCACCGCCTCCAGCACCGACAGCGCTTCGCGCAGCGACGAGCGGCTGACATTGAGCCGCCCGGCCAGTTCCCGCTGGGGGGGCAGGCAGTCGCCCACGCGCAGCTCACCCGAGCGGATCATGTTCTGCAGAACCGTCACGGTCGACTGGGTCACGGGTGAGGGGCTGCCTGCGCTGTCCTGCTCGGTCACGGTTTCATGTCCTCCCCCGCCGCCGGCACGCCTCCGCCACGGCGGATCGCGGGCGCTGCCCCGGCCCCGACTGTCATCTACCACCGCCGGCGGTTTCAATAAAACACCCATTGTTGGTCAGACCACAAGGGAAATGCACAAATTCCGCGCCTTCCGGGTCGATTTCGATGTTCTCCGATGGTGGCCATAACCGGGCCGAGGCGCCGCAGATCGCGCGCCGATGCGGAAGGAGAAGACGGAACGAGTAAAATAAGACCGTTATTTCAATCTGTTATGTTTGTTCTGTGAAGCCTGTCCGGTGCCGGATGCCGGACAGGAGGCCTGCGATCACCGATTGGGCGCAGTGGTCGGACCATGGAGTTGGAAATATGCCACCGGAGACGGCAGGTTGTGACAACATATTGAGCGCCGCATCGAATTGACTCAGCGTTTCTGCGAGTCTTGAATACCCGCCATGCCATTCCGGACATGTGGCTGGGCCAGAAATCGACCCGCTGTGGTCGGACCAAAAGGCCGCGCAAATCCCTTCCAAGAGGTGCTCAGGACATGACGAACAGCCGTCTTCCGACTGCCATCACCCGCCGCGGTCTCATGCAGGGCGCCATGGGGGCGGCCGCGGCCGCGGCGCTGCCCGGCGGCCTTATCGGCGCGGCGGGGCAGGCGCTGGCCCAGGACCGCAAGAAGACCCTTGTCATCGCCTGCCCGGCGACGCCGCAGGGCCTCGACATGGAATTCGACGTCTCCCTCGGCTTTCTCGATTGCCTGAAGGGGATGTACGACACGCTGCTCGCCTTCGAGACCATCCCGGACCCCAAAAACCCGGCGGTGATGCGCGAGGACACCGGCGTGCACCCGGACAAGCCCTATGGCCTCGCCATGGCGCCGCGGCTGGCGGAAAAGTGGGAGATTTCGCCGGACGGCCTCAAGGCCACCTTCAAGCTGCGCGAGGGCGTGAAGTCCCACTGGGGCAACGAACTGACGGCAGAGGACGTGAAGTGGACGTGGGACCGCAAGTTTGCGCTGAAGGTGCAGGGGGCGTTCAACACGTCCGTGCTCGGCCTTGAAACGCCGGATCAGGTGAAGGTGGAAGACAAATATGTCGTTTCCTTCAACCTGAAGAAGCCGACGCCGCTCATCCTGAAGCAGCAGCGCAGCCCCGCCAACCCGATCTATGACAGCACCAAGCTGAAGGAAGTCGGCGGCACCGACGATCCGTGGGGCGTCAAGTTCCTCAAGAACGACTGCGCCGGCTTCGGCCCCTACCGCGTCAGGCAGATCGTGCGCGGTCAGCAGGCGGTATTCGAGGCGCGCAAGGATTACTGGGGCCCGCAGCCCTATTTTGAGACCGTCATCATGAAGGAGGTGCCGAACTCCTCCAGCCGCCTGTCGCTGCTGACCGGCGGGGCGGTGGACATCGCCGAGTTCCTGCAGCCGCGTGAATATATGTCGCTGAAGAACTCGCCGCGGGCACAATATTATTCGGTTGATGCCTCCTACATGATGTGGTGCATCCTCAACGCCAAGGTGAAGCCGTTCGACGATGTGCGTGTGCGTCAGGCTGTCAACTACGCCATTCCCCACGATGAGATCATCAAGTCGGTCTATTACGGCATGGCCTCGCCGCTGACCGCGCCGATGCCGCACATCTATCCGATGGCCGACTCGTCCTTCTACAAATACGGTTACGATCTCGACAAGGCGAAGGCGCTGCTGAAGGAGGCGGGCCTCGAAGGCGGCTTCAAGACGTCGCTGTCCTACAATGCCGGCGACCCGACCCATGAGCCCATCGCCCTGATCTGGCAGACGGCGCTGCGCCAGATCGGCATCGATGTGACCCTCGACAAGCTGCCGGCGGCGGTTTTCTACGACTACGTCGCCAAGCGCGAAAAGCCGATGATCTTCTATCTCGACTCGCCGTGGACGCCCGATCCCGGCTACTCGCTCGAACTTTACTTCAACAGCCGCTCCTTCATCGATTACTCGAATTATGAGAATCCGAAGGTCAATGCCCTCATCGAGGAAGCGCTGGTGACCCTCGATGACGAGAAACGCCTGAAGATTTTCACAGAAGTGCAGAAGACCGTGATGGACGAGGCGCCGTGGGGCTTCCTCACCTATCCGGAATGGAGCGTGGCCATGGGCAAGGACATCAAGGGCCTGACCTATTACACCTCCAACATGCTCTGCTTCCAGGATCTGAGCCGCGCCTGACCTGCGCACCGCGCCGGCCTCCGCTGTCGCGGGGGCCGGCCGTCCAATCCCGGAGGGCTGACCCGTGAGCACCATCGAAGAGCGTCTCGACCGGCTGGAATCCATCGAGGAGATCAGGCAACTCAAGGCGACCTATTGCCTCTGTTGCGACGACGACCACAACGGCCCCGCCATCGCGGCGCTGTTCACCGCGGACGGCGTGTGGGAGAGCGACACGTTCGGCCGCTTCGAGGGGCCGGAGGCGATCTGCGGCTATTTCGAAGCCACGAAGGCCCGCATTCCGTTCGCCGCCCATCTGCTGATGAATCCCATCATTACCATAACCGGACCCGACACGGCCGTCGGCCGGTGGCGGTTGCTGATGCCCTTCACGTACACCGGCTCCGGCAAGGCGGAGGCCTACTGGCTGACGACCTCCTATACCGACCGGTTCGCGCGCGTCGGCGGCCGCTGGCTGTTCTGCGAACTGAAGGTGAAGACGGAGATCTTCGCGCCCCATCTCGCCGGCTGGGTGGAGCAGGCCTGATGGCGGTGCCGCGCCCTTCCGCAGCCGACCTCGTCGCGCTCGGCGCCGGCCTCGGCCTCCGGCTTTCGCCGGAGGAGGCTGCGGCCTTCGGCACGCTCATGGCGGCGAATTTCGAGGCCTACGACATCGTCGATGCGCTGCCGGATGAGCTGCCGCCGGTGCGTTATCCGCGCACGCCGGGCTACCGGCCCGGCGCGGCGGAAGACCCGCTCGGGGCCTGGGCGCGCAAGACAGCGGTTGCGGGCGCGGGCGAAGGTCCGCTTGCCGGGCGCACCGCGGTTCTCAAGGACAACATCGCTCTGGCCGGCGTGCCGATGGCGAACGGCAGCGTCACGCTGGAAAGCCACGTCCCGCTCTATGACGCCACCGTTGCCACGCGGATGCTGGATGCCGGCGCGACCATTCTGGGCAAGGCGGTGTGCGAGCATTTCTGCCTGTCCGGCGGCAGCCACACCGCGCAGCCGGGCCCGGTGCACAATCCGCGCCGGCCGGGCTTTTCGGCCGGCGGCTCGTCGTCGGGCTGTGCGGCGCTGGTTGCCTCCGGCGCCGTCGATTTTGCCATTGGCGGCGATCAGGGCGGTTCGGTGCGTATTCCCGCCGCCTATTGCGGTGTGGTCGGCCTCAAGCCGACCCACGGTCTGGTGCCCTACACGGGCGCCATGCCCATCGAGGCAACGCTCGATCATCTGGGGCCGATGACGGCCACTGTCGCCGACAATGCGCTGCTGCTGTCGGTGATCGCCGGCCCGGACGGGCTCGATCCGCGCCAGACCGGGGCGGTGGCCGCCGATTATGGCGCGGCGGTCGGGCGCGGGGCGGAGCGACTGCGCATCGGTCTGGTGGAAGAGGGCTTCAGCCTGCCCGGTATGCAGCCCGGTGTGGCCGCGAGCGTGCGCGCGGGGGCGGAGCGGCTGGCGGGCGCCGGCGCGACGGTGGAGAGCGTGTCGGTTGCAGAGCACCGGCTCGGCCCGGCGCTGTGGGCGCCCATCGGCGCCGAGGGCCTGATGGCGCAGATGATGCACGGCAACGGCATGGGCTTCAACTGGAAGGGGCTCTACGACCTTGCCCTGATCGACGACCACAGCCGCTGGCGCGGCAGCGCGGCGCTGCTGTCGCCGACGCTGAAGCTGACCATGCTGACCGGCGAGTGGGGCCTGAAGCACCACAACGGCCGCTACTATGCCAAGGCGCAGAACCTCGCCCGCCGGCTGCGCGCGGCCTATGACGCGGCCTTTTCCCGTTTCGATCTGCTGTTGATGCCGACGCTGCCGTGCGTGGCGACACCGCTGCCCGGCCCCGATGCGACGCTGGGGGAAATCGTGGCCCGCGCCTTCGAGATGTCGGCCTCGACCGCGCCGTTCGACATCACCGGCCATCCGGCGATCTCGGTGCCGTGCGGTCTGTCGGACGGGCTGCCGGTGGGGCTGATGCTGATCGCCCCGCATTTTCAGGAAGCAACACTCTACCGCGCCGCCGCCGCACTGGAGCGGGCGGCGGACTGGCAGACCCTGTGATCGGACCCGCGCGGCGCTGCCGTCGCGCACCCAGCAAGGGAGGGCAACGGTGACGGCCATCGACACGATTTCCGACCGGCCGCAGGGGCCGGGGCATGGCGCCGGCAGACGGCTGCGGCTGGCGCTGAGCATCGCGGCGGTGCGGCCGCGCTTCGCGCTCGGCTATTTCATCGTTACGGTCATGGTGCTGAGTGCGCTGTTCGCCCCGCTCATCGCGCCTCACGATCCGGTCTTTGCCGATCCGGTGCGCTTTCTGGAACCGCCGGGCGGCGATTTTCTGTTCGGCAGCGATGCGGTGGGCATGGATGTGTTCTCCCGCGTGCTCTATGCGCCGCGCATCGACCTGACGATCGCCGTTTCCGCCACGCTGATCTCGGCGGTCATCGGCAGTCTGATCGGGGCATGGGCGGGCTATTTCAGCCGCGGCAGCGGGCTGCGCGGGGCGGTGGCCGGCTTCGTGATGCGCGCGGCCGATGTGCTGCAGGCCTTTCCGGTGTTCGTGTTCGCCATCGCGCTGGTCGCCTCGCTCGGCCAGAGCCTCCACACCGTCATTGCGGCCATCGCCTTCGTCTCCATCCCGATCTATCTGCGCCTGATGCGCGCGCAGGTCATTTCGATCCGCGAGCGCAAGTTCATCGAGGCCGCCACCGTCGCCGGGGTTTCCGACGGGCGCATCATTCTGCGCCACGTCATTCCCAACGCCCTCGGCCCGGTGCTGGCGCAGCTTTCCATCAACATCGGCTGGGCGATCCTGCTCACCGCCGGCCTCAGTTTCGTGGGGGCGGGCGTGCGCCCGCCGACGCCGGAATGGGGCACGATGATCGCCGCCGGCTTTCAGAACGTGGTGACCGGCCAGTGGTGGCCGTCGGTTTTCCCCGGCCTTGCGCTGGCGCTGACGGTGTTCGGCTTCTCGCTCGTCGGCGCCAGCATCGAGACCTTCGCCGACCCGGAAAAGATGCGCCGCCTGACCCGGGACGTTTCTGCACGCGCCCGCCGGCGGCAGGCAAGGGAGGCACGGCAATGACGGGCCTGATGCGTTTTCTCGGCCGCCGGATGCTCTTTCTGGTGCCGCAGCTGTTCGGCATCCTGCTGGTGAGCTTTCTGCTCATCAAGACCATTCCCGGCGATCCCGCGGTGCTGATGCTGGGCCCGATGGCAACGCCCGATGCGCTGGAAAAGGTGCGCGTGGGCATGGGCCTCGATCAGTCGCTGCCGGTGCAGTTCTTCATCTATGTCGGCAACCTGTTCTCCGGCGATCTCGGCACCTCCTGGCAGACCACGCGGCCGGTTCTGGACGACCTGATCGAGCGCTTTCCGGCCACGCTGGAACTCGTCACTTTCGGTCTTCTCACCGCCATCGCCATCGGCGTGCCCCTCGGTATGGCGTCTGCCTTCCGCGAGAACGGCTGGCTGGCCAGGGGGGCGGATGTCTATGGCCTCATTGCCGGGGCGCTGCCGGATTTCTGGCTGGGGCTGGTGCTGATCTTCGTGCTCTACACCGTCTTTCAGGTGGTGCCGGCGCCGCTCGGCCGGCTCGATCTGGCGGTGCTGACGCCGCCTGCCGTCACCGGCTGGCTGACCATCGACAGCCTGCTGGACGGCAACTGGGATGCGTTCCGCTCCGCGCTCGCCCATCTGGCGCTGCCGGTGCTGACCCTCGGCCTCATCAACGCCGGCCCCATCCTGAAGATGACGCAGTCGTCGATGGAACAGATGCTGACGGCCGATTTCAGCCATTACGAGACGCTGTGCGGCCTGCCGCGGCGGCGCGTCATCCTCAACGCCCTGCACAACGCTCTGCCCTCCGTCATCACCATCATCAGCGTTCTCTACGGCTATCTGCTGGGCGGGGCCGTGCTGGTGGAAATCGTGTTCTCGTGGGGCGGGGCCGGACAATACGCCGTTCAGGGCGTTCTCAATGCCGATATCTATCCCGTGCTCGGGTTCGTTCTGTTCTCAGCCATCTTTTCTCTCATCGTTTATCTGGTGGTCGATCTGATCTACTTCGCGATCGACCCGCGCATCGGGAGGTGAGACGTGTTTTCATCCGCCACACTTTCCGCTGCACCGCCTGTTGCGCCATCTGCCCTGTTGCCCGTCGCGCCGGCCGGTGCCACGGCGGCGCCGCCGATGCTGGACGTGCAGAACCTGCGGGTGGAATTTCCGGTGCTGGGCGGCGGCACCACGGCGGCGATTGCCGATTTCAGCCTGCGGCTGGCGCCGGGCGAGATCTTCGGTGTCGTCGGCGAGGGCGGTGCCGGCAAGACCGTTCTGGCGCGCAGCCTGCTTTGCCTGCCGCCGGAACCCGGGCGCATCGCCGCCGGCAGCCTGCGGTTCGGCGGCGAGGACCTGCTCGCCATGAGCGAGACGCGGCTGGAGACCGTGCGCGGCCGGGCGATGTCGCTGATTGCCGCCAACCCGCGCGGCGTGCTGAACCCGCTGAAGACGGTGGGCGAGCAGATCAGCCGCATGGCGCGCGTGCATCTTGGCCTGAAGCCCGGGGCCGCGCGCGCGGCCACCCTCGATATGCTGCGCGCGGTGCAGATCCCCGATCCCGAACGCCGCTTCGATGCCTATCCGCACGAACTCTCCGGCGGTATGGCGCAGCGCATCGTCATCGCCATCGCCCTCGTCTGTGCGCCGCGGTTCATCATTGCCGACGATGCCACCAGCGGCCTCGATGTGACAGTTCAGGCGCAGGTGCTGGATCTGCTGCGCCGTCTCGCGCACGAGCGCGGCAGTTCGCTGCTGTTCATCACCCGCGACATGGGCATCACCGCCCACTATTGCGACCGCGTGGCGGTGATGTATCGCGGCGAGGTGATGGAGATGGCCCCGCGGGAGGACTTCTTCCTGCGGCCGCGCCATCCCTACACCATCCTGCTGATGGCGGCTTTCTCCCATAACCGGCGCCTGCGGGCGGCGTGGTCCGCGCCGTCGCCGGTGGCGGCGCAGGCGGTGCCGGGCCGCGGCTGCAGCTATGCCGCGCGCTGTCCGCGGGCAGGCGCCGTCTGCCTCACCGAACGTCCGCCCCTTGCAGCCTCCGCCGGCGACCATGCCGTGCGCTGTCACAACCCGGTGGCCCGATGAGCGCGCTTCTGGAAGTCAACCAGCTCGTCAAGCACTTCCCCATCTCCGGCACGCGGGCGGTGGTGCAGGCGGTCAATGACATTTCGTTCGAGATCCGGCCCGGCGAGACCCTCGGCCTCGTCGGCGAGAGCGGCTCCGGCAAGACCACAGTCGGGCGCTGCATCGCCGGGCTCGGAGGCGGCATTACCGGCGGCTCGATCCGCCTTGCGGGCCGCCACATCACCGAAGCGCCCGAACGACGCAAGGTGCGCGGCGAAATCCAGATGGTGTTTCAGGAATCGGCCGAGGCGCTCGATCCGCGCTTCACCGTCGGCGCCTCCATCGAAGAGCCGCTGATCGCGCTGGGCCTGAAGCCGGCGGAGCGGCGCGAACGGGTGGCGGAAGCGATCGGGCGCGTCGGCCTGCCGCAGTCGGTCATCCGCGAGGTGCCCTCCGCGCTGTCCGGCGGCCAGTTGCAGCGCATCGGCATCGCGCGGGCCATTTCCACCCGGCCGAAGCTGCTCATTCTGGATGAGCCGACATCGGCGCTCGATCCCTCGGCGCGCGCCGAGATCATCGATCTTCTGATGCGGCTGCAGGACGAGCTGAAGACGAGCTGCCTGTTCATCTCCCACGATCTCAGCACGGTGCGTTTCGTCAGCCAGCGCGTGGCGGTGATGTATCTGGGCATGATCGTGGAGCAGGGCGAGACGGCGGAGGTGTTCGCACGGCCGCGCCATCCCTACAGCGTCGGCCTGCTGTCGTCGGTGCTGCTGCCCGACCCGACGCTGCAGCGGGCCGCGCCGGTTCGCCTTGAGGGCGAAATCCCGAGCCCGATCAATCTGCCCGCGGGCTGTTTCCTCGCCGGGCGCTGTCCCTTTGCCGAGGCGGCCTGCCGCAGCGCGATGCCGGCGGCGGAAAAGACCGGACCCGATCACATCGTTCATTGCCGCCGCCACGATGCGGTCGCCGGCCTCGACCGGGCTGCCGACGTGTTCGCCGCCTTCGAGCGGCAGAGCGAGGCGATCCTGTCGGTGGAAATGCCGTCGGTCGCGGCGGCCTGATCCCTGCGTTTCAAGGAGCGAGAGACACCATGGGTAAGCTCGAAGGACGCAAGAGCGTCGTCACCGGCGGCGGCCGCGGCATCGGCCGCGCCATTGCGCTCGCCTTTGCCCGCGAGGGGGCGGACGTGGCGGTGTGGGACCTGAACGCCGCCAATGCCGGGGCGGTGGCGGCAGAGGTGCGGGCGCTCGGCCGCACCGCCGTGGCCATTTCCGGCGACGTTTCGGTGGAGGCCGAGGTTGCGCGCGGAATGGCCGACGCGCTGGCGGCCCTCGGCCAGATCGACATTCTGGTCAACAACGCCGGCATCCAGACAGTGTCGCCGCTGGCCACCATGTCAACCGATATGTGGGATCAGATGATCGCGGTCAATCTGCGCAGCGTGTTCCTGTGCACGCGGGCTGTGCTGCCGGCGATGATGGAGCGCGGCTTCGGGCGCATCATCTCCACCGCCAGCCAGCTGGTGCACAAGGGGGCGCCCGAGCGCACGCACTACTGCGCCGCCAAGGCCGGCATCGTCGGCATGACGCGCGCGCTCGCCTATGAGGTGGCCCGAAGCGGCGTCACCGTCAACGCCATCTGCCCCGGCGCCATCGACACCGACATGGTGCGCGACATGCCGGAAGACCTGCGCCTGATGAAGCTCAACGAACTGCCGATCGGCCGCTTCGGCCGCGTCGACGAGATCGCGCCGGCGGCGGTGCTGCTCGCTTCCGACGAAGGCTCCTATTTCCTCGGCGCCACCCTCAATCCCAACGGCGGCGACGTGATGGTCTGAGCGCGGCCGGCGATCTTCCAGAGGATAACAGGACCATGATCAGGATTGGCGTGGACGTCGGCGGCACCTTCACCGACCTCGTTCTTGAGAACACCACCGCGGCGGGCACGGCCGTGACCGTGCACAAGCTGCCTTCCACCACCCACGACCAGTCGGAGGCGGTGGTCCGGGGCATTCAGGAAATCTGTGCGCTGGCCGGCATCGCGCCCGGGGCGGTCGATTTCGTCTTCCACGGCACCACGGTTGCCACCAACATCGCCATCGAGCGCAACGGCGCCGAGGTCGGCATGCTGACCACGCGGGGGTTCCGCGACATCCTGCATATCGCCCGCCATAAGCGGCCGCAGAACTTCTCGCTGCAGATGGACCTGCCCTGGCAGAGCGCGCCGCTGGTGAAACGCCGCAACCGCATTGCGGTGACCGAACGCATCCTGCCGCCGGACGGGCGCATTGAGACCCCGCTCGACCTCGGCGAGGTCAGCCGGGCTGCCGACCTCTTCGCCGGGCGCGGGCTCGATGCGGTGATCGTCTGCTTCCTGTTCTCGTTCCTCAACGATGCCCACGAACAGCAGGCGAAGGAGATCGTCGCGGCCCGCATGCCGGATGCCTTCGTGTGCACCTCGGCCGACGTGGTGGACGTGATCCGCGAATACGAGCGCTTCTCGACCACGGCGATGAACGCCTTCGTCGGGCCGAAGACCGCGCTTTATCTGGGCCGCCTCAGGAAGCGGCTGCAGGCGGCCGGCATCACGGCGGAAGTGCGCATCATGCAGTCGAACGGCGGCATTTCCACGGTGGAGTCGTGCTCGGTCAAGCCGGTCTCCATCATGCTGTCCGGCCCGGCCGGCGGCGTCATCGGCGGCGCCTGGATCGGCGGGCTGTCGCAGCGGCAGAACATCATCACCATCGATATCGGCGGCACCTCGGCCGATATCAGCGTGATTGCCGATGGCCAGCTTAAGATCAAGAACCCGCGCGATACTCAGGTGGACCTGCTGCCGGTGCTGGCGCCGATGCTCGATGTCACGGCCATCGGGGCGGGCGGCGGGTCCATCGCGTCTATCGATGCCGGCGGGCTGTTTCGCGTCGGCCCGCGCTCGGCCGGTGCCAGTCCGGGGCCGGCCTGCTATGGCCGCGGCGGCACCGAGCCGACGGTGACCGATGCGCAGGTGGTGCTCGGCCGCCTCGACCCGGAACACTTCCTCGGCGGCGATCTGGTCATTGACCGCACGCTGGCCGAAACGGCCATCGCCGGAAAGATCGCCGGCCCGCTCGGCCTGACGGTGGAAGAGGCCGCGCTCGGTATCCTGCGGGTGGTCAACTCCAACATGGCGCTCGCCATCCGCGCCAATTCGGTCGCCAAGGGCGTCGATCCGCGGCGCTTCTCGCTGATGGCGTTCGGCGGTGCCGGTCCCCTGCACGGCACCTCGCTGGCGGAGGCGGTGTCGGCCTCCGAAGTGCTGATCCCGCCGGCGCCGGGCATCACCGCCGCCATGGGGCTGCTGGCCTCCGGCCTGCAATATGAGCACACCCGCTCGGTGATGGTGCCGCTGACGGAGGCGAGCGATGCCGATCTGGCCCGCATCAACGCCGTGCTCGACGGGCTGGCGGCGGAAACCCGCGCCCAGCTTGCGGCTGACGGCGTGCCGCCGGAAAGCCAGATCCTGACCCGTTATGCGGAGTGCCGCTATGTCGGGCAGGGCTTCGAGCTGCGCGCGGAAATGCCGGACCAGCCGCTGACGCGCGACAATCTCCACGTCGTGGCGGAGAATTTCCATGCTCGCCACCGGCTGGACTACGGCCACGCCTTCCCGGAGGGCAGGGTGGCGCTGGTGACCGTGCGGGTGGTGGGCACGGCCGATGTGGAGCGGCTGCAACTGGCCCCGCTGGCCACCGGCGGCCGCACCGATCCCGACGAGGCGCGGGCCTATGTGCGCCCGACCGTGTTCGACGACGGCGTGCGCCACGACACGCCCCGCTACGAGCGCGGCCGGTTGCTGGCGGGCGACGTGCTCAACGGCCCGGCCATCGTCATCCAGCACAATTCCACCAGCCTCGTGCCGCCCGGCTATGTCGCCTCGGTGGCGACCCACGGCACGCTGCACGTCCGGCAGAGGAGGTCGGCATGAACAGTCAGGCCATGAACAG
>NZ_DAISHT010000017.1:27240-35571 GCF_036822375.1 Pseudoxanthobacter sp.
CAGGTGATCGGCGGCGCGCTGGAGACCATCGCCAGAGAGATGGGCCATGTCCTCTACCGCATGAGCTATTCCTCGATCATCCGGGAATCGGAGGATCTCGGTGCCGGCCTGTTCGATGCCGGCTTCAACACCCTGTCGGAGAGCGATTCCACGCCGATGCACATCGGCTCGCTGCCGGCCTATCTGCGCGGCATTCAGGAGACGATGGCCGAGCCCTATGAGCCCGGCGATCTCATCATCCACAATCATCCCTATTACGGGGCCAGCCACTCGCCGGATATCGCCATCGTCGCTCCGGTGTTCCACGAAGGCGAACTGGTGGGCTTTGCCGCCAACACCGCCCATCATGTCGATATCGGCGCGGCCACGCCCGGCCTCATCATCGATGTGCCGGACGTGTTTGCGGAGGGTATGCTGCTGACCGGGCTGAAGCTGTTCCGCCGCGGTGTGCGCGACGAGACGCTGTGGTCCTATATCGCCCGCAATACCCGCGTGCCGTCGCTGGTGATGGGCGATCTTGAGGCGCAGATCGCCTCTGCCGAACTGGGGCGCAGGCGCTTCGAGGCGCTTGTGGCCGAATACGGGCCGCAGACGCTTGCGACCGCCACCCGCCAGCTCATGGATTATTCGGAGACCATGCTGCGGCGCGAGATCGCCCGCATTCCCGATGGCGACTACACGGCCGAGGGCTTTCTCGACGATGACGGCCGCACCCGCGGCGTCCATCTGCCGGTGAAGGTGACGGTGCGGGTGCGCGGCGACGGGGTCGAGGTGGATCTGACCGGCACCTGCGATCAGGTGCCGACCGCCTTCAACGTGCCCTTCGAAGGCTCCACCAAGGTCGCCTGCTATTTCGCCTTTCGTGCCCTGCTGCTCGATACCGCCACGACCGAACAGCATGTGATGCAGAACGAAGGCTCGTTCCGCCCGGTCAGGGTGACGGCCCCGCCGGGCTGCCTGTTCAACCCGCGCTTTCCGGCGGCCTGCGAGGCGCGGTTCTCGCAGATCCAGCGCCTCGTCGATCTCATCATCCGTGCGCTCGCCCCGGTCATTCCGGACAAGGTGACGGCCGGCAATGCGGCAACCCTCTCCTTTGCCGCCTATTCGGGCTTGACGCCGGCCGGCGACTACTGGGTGTTTCTGGAGTGCAACGAGGGCTCCTATGGCGGGCGCCCGGCGAGCGACGGGCCGGATGTCGTCGACGAGCAGATGCGCAACACCCGCAACAATCCGATCGAGGATCTCGGTATGAACCTGCCGGTGATCTGCGACCGCTACGAGATGCGCGACGACGTGCTGCCGGGCGCGGGCCGCTTCCGCGGCGGCTACGGCGTGGTGAAGACCCAGCGCTTCCTGACGAAGGGGCAGGTGACCCACGAGGCCGACCGCCACGACGACACGCCGTGGGGCGTGTTCGGCGGCCTGCCGGGGGCCGGCGGCCGGGTGGTGCTGAGCCGGGCGGGCGGAGCGCACGAGGAAATGCCGGCCAAGATCTCCAACGTGGCCATGGCACCGGGCGATGCGATCTCGATCTACACGCCCTGCGGCGGCGGCTATGGCGATCCGCTCGACCGCACCCCGGAGAAGGTGCAGGCCGATGTGTTCGATGACTTCATCGACCCGGCCTATGCCGAGGCCGTCTACGGCGTGGTGCTGACGCCGGAGCTTGAGATCGACCGGGAGGCGACGCAGCACCTGCGCGCGGCCCGCCGCGCGGCACGCGGCTGAAGGAGCGGATGATGGACGTGGATCCTCTGGAACCGGCGGATGTGGCCGCGCTTGCCCGGGCAAGCGGGCTTGAGGCGGGACCGGTGCGGGTGGCCGCGCTGACGGCCACCCTGCCGATCGTCAACGATATCCGGGCGCGGGTGTGGGCGCGGGCGGAAGGCCCGGCCGGCGAGCCGGCCCTGACCTTCGCTGCCGGCGAGGCCGGCGCATGACGGGCGTTCCGACCATTGCCGCAGCCGCCCGCGCGATTGCCGCGGGCCGGCTTTCCCCCGTCGATCTGGTGGAAGAGTGCCTCGACCGCATTGCCGCCCTCGACGACCGGCTGCACAGCTTCATCGTGGTGCTGGCCGATGCCGCCCGCGCCGCCGCCCGCACGGCAGAGGCGGAAATCCGGGCCGGCGGGCCGAAAAGCCCGCTGCACGGCATCCCCATCGGCCTCAAGGACATCTTCGACCTTGCCGGCGTCGCCACCACCGCCCACTCGCGCCGCCTCGTCGGCCATATTGCGCGGGAGGATGCCGCCAGCGTCGCCGGGCTGCGGGCGGCCGGGGCGATTCCGCTCGGCAAGCTCGCCACCCACGAGTTTGCCCTCGGCGGGCCGTCGTTCGACCTGCCGTTTCCGCCGGCCCGCAACCCGTGGGATTCGGCCCGCTTCACCGGCGGCTCCAGCAGCGGCTCCGGGGCGGCGATTGCCGCCGGGCTGGTACTGGGGGCAACCGGCTCCGACACCGGCGGTTCCATCCGCGTGCCGGCGGCCTATTGCGGCCTTGCCGGGCTGAAGCCCACCTACGGTCTCGTCAGCCGCCACGGTGTCTTTCCGCTGGCGTGGTCGCTGGACCATGCCGGGCCGATGGCGTGGACGGCGGAAGACTGCGCGCTGATGCTGTCGGCCATGGCCGGGCCGGATGCCCGCGATCCGGCGTCCGCCGGCCGGCCGGCAGAGGACTATGCCGCCGGGCTCGACCGCGATCTTGCGGGCCTGCGGGTCGGCATCGTCGGCCATTTCCACGAGCGCGACAATCCGGCAAGCCCGGCGATGCTCGCAGCCATCGCTGACGTGGCCCGCGTGCTGGAAGCGCGCGGCGCGCGCGTGCGCCCGGTCACGCTGTCGCCGCTGCAGGACTATGTCGCCTGCGGCCACCTGATCATGCTGACGGAGGGGTTCTCCGTGCACCGCGACATGCTGGCGGCGCGGCCGGAAATCTATGGCGAGGCGTTCCGCGAGCGCATGTCGATGGGGGCGCTGTTCACCAGCGCGGACTATCTGCAGGCCCAGCGGCTGCGCCGGGCGCTCTGCGCGGAAATGGCGGCGGCGTTCGCCGGCGTCGACATTCTGGTCACCGCCGCCGCGCCCTTCGAGGCGCCGCCGATCGACAAGGTCGGCAAGTTCGCCTCCTACGATGTTCCGGCGCTGGCCCTGCCGTTCAACGTCACCGGTGCGCCGGCGCTGGTGGTGCGCTGCGGCGAAGGCCCGGCGGGCCTGCCGCTTGGCGTACAGTTCGCCGCCCGGCCGTTTGAAGACGGGCTGCTGCTGGCTGTCGGCGCCGCCTGCGAACGTGAACTCGGCGCCCGCGACCGGCGCCCGCCGCTGATGCCGGCTATGGCCGGGGGAGAGTGAGATGGAAACCGTTCTCGTCACCGGGGCCAATGGCCTCGTCGGCCATGCCGTCTGCGTGCAGCTGAAGGCCGAAGGCCGCCCGTTCGTCGCCGTCGATATCGCCGCGGCGGCACACGACGGCTTCTCTGTCGCCGCCCTCGACGTGCGCGACGTCCACCGCCTGCATGCCCTGTCGGCCCGGTCCGGGCCGTTCGGCGCGATCATCCATTGCGGGGCGCTTTCCGGCCCGATGCTGGCGCGCGACAACCCCGTTCTGGTGCACGACATCAACGTGACCGGCACGGTCAACCTGCTGGAACTCGCCCGCATCACGGGCACGCGCCGGTTCGTGTTCTGCTCGTCCGTCAGCGCCTATGGCAGCACGCCGGCGGGGCTCGATCCGGTGCCGGAAGGCGTGCCGCTGCGGCCGGCCACGGTCTATGGCGGCAGCAAGGCGGCGTGCGAGGCGCTGGCCCACGGCTATGCCACCCAGCACGGCGTCGATGCGGTCTGGCTGCGCATCGGCTGGGTCTATGGCCCGCGGCGCACCACGGATTGCGATATCCGCGCCATGATCCGCGCCGGTCTTGCCGGCACGCCGTTCCGCAAACCTCATGGCACCGATACGCTGCGCCAGTATGTGCATGTGGAGGACATCGCCCGCGCCCTCATCCTCGCCATGGATGCGGCCTCCACGGGTGGCCGGGTCTTCACCGTCACCGACGGTTCGATCCTGCCGCTGCCGGCGGTGGCCGATATCGTGCGTCGCTTTGTGCCGGATCTCAGGGCCGAGTTCGGCCCGGGGCATGATCCGGAGGAGGACGTTCAGGCTCGCTTCGACCTCAGCGCCGCCGCCCGCGATCTCGGTTACACCCCCGCGGTGATGCTGGAAGACGGCATCGGCCGCTATGTCGGGTGGCTCAGGCGCCACCCCGCCGGCTGACCGGCGCGCCGCTTTTTTCCCCGCCACAGACCCGCATTCCGCACCGGTGCGGTCCGGACACCCGGACCGCAGAACAGGATTTTTTTATGTGGACCATCCTCACGGTCACGGTGCCGGTCTTTGTCATCATCGTCATCGGCTATGCCTGCGGGCGGTCGGGCTTCGTCAGCGAGCGGGCCGGGGCGGCGCTGATGGAATATGTGTTTTCGATCGCGTTGCCGGCGCTGATCGTCAAGACCATCTCCACCTCGGCCATGCCGGCCTCCAACCCGTGGGGCTACTGGCTGGCCTATTTCGGCGGGGTGCTGGTGGTGTGGCTCATCGGCATGGCGCTGGCGAGCCGGGTTTTCGGGGTGTCGCGCAGCGAGTCCGTCATCCACGGCTTCACGGCCGGGCAGTCGAACACCATTCTGGTGGGCATGCCGATCATCCTCGGGGCTTATGGCCCGGAGGCTTCCACGCCGTTCTTCCTGCTCATCGCGGTGCACCTGCCGGTGATGATGGCCATTGCCACCACCCTCATCGAAGGCCGGGCGGAGGGCGGCCACTGGCTGGACATGGTGCGCCGCCTGTGCCTGCGGCTGGCGGTGCATCCGATCCTGCTGGCGCTGGCCATCGGCCTTGGCCTGCGCGCGGCCGGCATTGCGCCGCGGGGCATGGCGCTGGACGTGCTGAACCCGCTGTCGGAAAGCGCGATCCCCTGTTCGCTGGTGGCGCTGGGGCTGTCGCTCGCCCGCTTCGGCATCGCCGGCGATCTCCGGCCGGCGCTGGTGCTGAGCGTGCTCAAGCTGATGCTGCATCCGTTTTCGGTGTGGCTGCTGGCCTTTCACGTTTTCCGCATGCCGCCGGTGTGGGCCGGCGTGGCGGTGTTGTTCGCGGCCATGCCGACCGGCATCAACTCGCACATTCTGGCAACCCGCTACCAGATTGCCGAGCGCGCCACCTCCACCGCGACCGTGCTGACCACGGTCGCGGCCAGCCTCACGGTCACCTTCTGGCTGTTCGTGCTGGGGGTTTAGGCGATGGCGGCAAGCACGTCGCACAGCACCTGTGCGCCGGCCGCCACGTGGGCCGGTTCGGCCCACTCCGCCGCTGCATGGCTGATGCCGCCGCGGCAGGGAATGAAAATCATGGCACTGGGTGCCAGCCCGGCCATGTGGCGGGCATCGTGGCCGGCGAAAGAGAGCAACGGCATCGCCGGCAGGCCGCGCGCGGCCGCGGAGGCCGCAATGCGGGCCTGAAGGCCGGCATCGAAACCGTTGGAGGGGGCGGAGACGAGAGGCGAGACCGCGACCCGGCAGGGACCGGCCAGCGCCGCGGCAATATCCGCAGTGCGGCGGCCGAGACTTTCCAGAACGGCATTGTCCGGGTGGCGCAGGTCGATGCGGAAAGTCACCCGGTCCGGCACCACCGAGGGCGCGTTGGGCTCAACCTCCACCCGGCCGATGGTGAAGCGCACGTCGGCATCGGCCGCCCCCACGGTTTCGTGCAGGGCATGGGCAATGCGGGCAAAGGCGGCCAGCGCATCGCGGCGATCGGCCATCGGCAGTGTGCCGGCATGGCCCTTCCCGCCCTGAACGGTGATCCCGAACGTTTTCTTGCCCTGAATGCCGGTGACGATGCCGATGGTCTGTCCGGCCTGTTCCAGCAGCACGTTCTGCTCGATATGGGCTTCCAGATAGGCCGCCAGCGGAAAGCCGGCCGGCCGGCGCGGCAGATCGGGGAAGGCGGCCAGCAGGCGGTCGATCTCGGTGCCGGCGCTGATGCCGCGACTGTCGGTGGCCGCGCGCACCTCCGCCAGGCTGCGCACGCCGGCGAAGACCTCCGACCCCATCATGCCGGGCGCAAAGCGGCTGCCTTCCTCGTTCATCCACGCGACGACGACGATGTCGCGCTGCGGCCGGTGGCCGGCGAGGCTGAGGGCGGTTACCGCCTCCAGCGCCGCCAGAACGCCGAAGGCGCCGTCGAAACGTCCGCCGCCGGGCTGGGTGTCGAGGTGGCTGCCGGCCATGACCGGCGGCAGGGTGCGGTCGCGGCCCGGCAGCGTCAGAAACAGGCTGGCGGCAGCATCGGCCGCCGCCTCCAGACCGGCTTGCGTGCCCCACGCGATGACCTGCCGCCAGGCTTCCGCCTCGCCGTCGGTCAGGGCCTGCCGGTCCACGCCGCCGTCGGGCGTGGCGCCGATTTCGCCGAGCTGCATCAGGCGCTGCCACAGGCGGTTCGGGTCGATGGCGGGGGTCATCGCAGGGGCGCTCCCGGTCATTTGGTGCGCATGATCTGGCCGGGCAGGGCGCGGGGGTCGCGCTTGTCCCACCGGCCGGCTTCGACCTGCGCGAAGAACTCTGCCAGCAGGGCGTTGAAGGCGGCGGGTTCCTCAAGGTTCAGCGTATGGCCGGTCTTGGGAAAGACCGACAGGCCGCAGGCCGGAATGGTCTTCTTCAGGAAGATGCCGGGCAGCAGGCAGTGATCGTCCTCATCGCCGACAACCACCAGCGTCGGCACGTCCATCGCCTTCAGCCCGTCTTCCAGATCGTAGAACGAAGGCCGGCGTGCCTGCACGCCGCGCATGGTCAGCGCCGCGCCGGTGTCGGAGTGGGTGGCGAGCCGGTCGGCAAATTCCTGCCAGCCGCGCGGATCCTTGTTCTGGAACTGCACGCGGCTCGCGCCGAGCGCGTAGATGCGGGAAAACTCCCGGGCGCCCTTCTGCTCGAAATTGTCGGCGACTTCCAGCGAGACGGTGCGGAAATAATCCTCAAACGCCTTCTCGCAGCCATAGCCGGCGCCGGCGACCGTCAGCGACAGCGCGCGCTCCGGGGCCATCAGGCCGAAGTGGACGGTGGCGAAGCCGCCCATCGACAGGCCGACGATGTGGGCCTTTTCGATGCCGAGGGCATCGAGCACGTCGAGGGCATCCTCCACGGCGATCTTCTGCGAATAGGCCTCCACGTCGCCCGGCACGTCAGACGGCGGATAGCCGCGCGCGGCATAGGTGATGCAGCGATAGCGGCGCGCGAAGAACCGCATCTGCGGTTCCCAGCTCGCATGGTTGCCGCCGAACTCGTGGATGAAGAGAACCGGCAGCCCCTGACCCGCCTCCTCGACATGAAGGTGGATGCCGTCCCGGGTCTGAATGCGCATGGGAATCCGTCCTGACGTCGTTCCGCACCGGCCGGAGAACCGGGATGCGTTTAAAAAATGGGATAAAATGGCCGGAGCGATGCAGTTCGCCCCGGCCGCAGCCGGCCCTAGAACTGGGCCTCGACATCGTTGAGCGTGCGCGCCTCGGCGACGAGGCCGGGCAGTTTCTCGCAGAAGGTCTCCGCCCACGCCTGCGGCACGGAGGTGCTGACCTTGATGAAGCGGTCGCCGAAGCGCCCGGTGTGGTAGGTGCCCTGCCGGATCATGATGCCGTGCCGCTTGGCGGCCGCCACCAGCGCCTCCGGACGGATGCCGGCGCCGATCGTCTCGATCACGAGGAAGTTGCCGTGCGACGGCCACACCGGCAGCACGAAACCCTGCGCCTCGCTGGCCTGCCGGATCATCGCCTGATTGGTGCTGTTGATGGCGCGGACCGTTTCCATCCAGCCCGGCTTGACGGCCAGCCCGGCCATGGCCGCGCGCTGGGCGATGACGCTGCCGCCGAGCACGCCCGTGGACCAGCCGGCGATTTCCGCCGCCAGATCGGGTGCGGCGACGAACGCGCCGACGCGCAGGCCCGCCAGACCGAGCCACTTGGAGAAGCTCATCGACATCACGGTGTTTTCGGTCGTGACGGCCAGCGCCGGATAATGGCCGGTGGCGAAATCGCGGTAGGTGCAATCCTGCACCAGCAGCGCCCCGCAGCGCCGGGCGATGGCGGAAAACGCCTCGATCTCTTCCCGGCTGTAGCAGATGCCGAGCGGATTGTTGGGGTCGACGATGTAGATGATCGCGGTGCGCTCATCCACCGCCTGCTCCAGCGCCTGCGGCGTGAGCTTGTAGTTCGTAGCCGGATCGTAGATCGGAATCTCGATCACCTCCGCCCCCTGCTGGCGGGCGAACAGGCAGGGCCATTTCCACGTCG
>NZ_DAISHT010000018.1:0-3555 GCF_036822375.1 Pseudoxanthobacter sp.
TGTAGACGTGCTCGACATTGTCGATGGCCTTGACGATGGTCTCCAGCGGCTTGGTGACGAGCTCGACGGCATCGGTTGCCTTGAGGCCGTCGGCCGGGACGACGATATCGACCATCGGCACCGAGATCTGCGGTTCTTCCTCGCGCGGAATGGCCATCAGCGCGAGCAGGCCCATGGCCAGCGCGGCGAGCAGGAACAGCGGCGTGAGCGGCGAGCGGATGGTCGCCTTCGTCAGGTGGCCGGAAAAGCCGAGCGGACGGGTCGTGACGATCGGCTCGTTCCGCGGGTCGGTCGGGTTCGGGGTGCTCACGGCGTCACCACAACATCGCCGGCGGCAAGGCCGGACAGGATTTCAATGCCATCGGCAAGGCCGGGGCGGGGCAGCGGGCGGCCGGGCTGCACCGGCACGCTGATGGTGTTGCCGTCCGCCGCTTTCAGCGCGACATAATCGATGCCGAAGCGGGTGGTCAGCGCGCCGGCCGGCACCACGAACGCCTTGCGTTCCGCCCCCGGCACCCAGACGCGCACGCGCTCGCCGACGAAATAATCCCCGAGCCCGGCCACCGCCGCATCGGCGATGACGCGGCCGTTCTCGACCTGCGGATAGATCAGCGTGATGCGGCCGGCCGGGGCGACATGCTCGCCGAGGTCGGCGGCATCGATGCGCACCTCGTCGCCGGTCGCGAGCGTGCGGGCATGGGTCTCCGGCAGGCTGAGCCGCAGCACATAATTGCCCTCCGCGACGGTTGCCACCGGCTCGCCCGGCATCAGCACCGAGCCGATGGTGGCCGGCACGGTCAGCACGCGGCCGGTGGCGGGGGCGCGGATCTGGCCTTCGGCCTGCTGCTGGGCAACGACGGCGCGTTCGGCGGTGCGGGCCGCCAGCGTCGTCTCGGCAACGTCCACGGCGGTGCGCGCGGCATCCTGCTGGGCCTGCGACACCGTGCCGGTCAGCCGCAGCTTTTCCACGCGGCCCTGATCGAGCTGGGCCTTGTCGAGCGAGGCCTTCGCGCCTTCGATCTGCGCATCGAGCGCTTCGAGCTGCAGGGCAAGCTTGTCGTCGGTGACGGTGGCGATCACCTCGCCCTCGCGCACCATGTCGCCGCGGTTCACCTTCAGCGCCGTCACCGTGCCGCCGATGCGGGCGCGGGCCGGCACCACGTTGGAACTTTCCACGGTGGCGAAGACGGCCTTGGGGTCGTTCACGCTCACCGGCTCCACGCGCAGTTCGCCGGCAATGGCCGTGCCGGCGGCCGCCAGCGGGGCCAGCACCAGTGCGGCCGCCGCCAGCCGGCGGATGTGGTGCCGGCGCGCGGCCGGGCGGCGGAATTCACACTCCGGGGTGTTCATCGTGCAGTCCTTCGGCGGAAAGGCGGGAGGGATCGGCATCGCAGGCCAGTTCCGGGCAGAAACTCGATTGCAGGGCGATGAGGATGGCGGCCGTGGCCGCGCTGGTCAGGCGATAGTGGATCGTCTGTCCCTCGCGGCGCCCGGCAACCAGTCCGTCGTGACGCAGCCGGGCCAGATGGCGGGACACCGCGGCATCGCGAAAACCCAGCGCCGCGGCAAGCTCGCCCACCGGCCATTCTCCCCCGGCAAGCCGGCAGAGAATCAGCAGCCGGTGCGGATTGGCGAGCGCCCGCAACAGCTCCGCCGCCTCGTCGGCCTTGTCTGACAGGAGTTGGCTACTAATTTTCATAGTTGCGTATATATGGCAAATGAGATATACAGTCAACAACACGCAAGGCGAGGGCCGGCAAAAGGGCCTGCCTGCGGAGGTTCGCGATGATGAATGAAGCAGGAGCCGCGCCCGCCGGCGAGATGCGGGCGGTGTGCACGGCATGCGGCAGCATCAACCGCCTGCCGGCCGGCAGGCCGGCGGCCGAAGGGCGCTGCGGCCATTGCCATGCCCCGCTTTTCACCGGCCACCCGGCCGAGATCGACGGCGCCGGGTTCCGCCGCCAGATCGTGCACTCAACGGTGCCGGTGCTGGTCGATATCTGGGCGCCGTGGTGCGGTCCGTGTCGCATGATGGGCCCGGCCTTTGCCGAGGCAGCGCGCACGCTGGAACCGCGGGTGCGGCTGCTGAAGCTCAATTCCGATGCCGAACCGCAGATTTCGGCCGAACTCGGCGTGCGCAGCATTCCCGCGCTGATGCTGTTTTCCGGCGGCCGCCGCGTTGCGGCCACGGCCGGCGCCATGACGACGGCCGGCATCGTGCGCTGGGTCGAACAGCATCTGCCGGCCTGAGGGCGCGGCGCAAATCCCGTTCCGATTTCCGGGGCTCAGCCGCCCGTGCGGCCGGCCCGAGCAGGAGTTTAATGTGCCATGAACGTCGACCGGTTCGTTTTTCTGTTTGCCGGCTTCATGATCTGGGTCAGCCTCGGCCTGTCGCTGGCTTTCAGCCCGTGGTGGCTGCTGCTGGCGGCCTTCGTCGGCCTCAACATGATGCAGGCCTCGCTCACCGGCTTCTGCCCGCTGGCGATGATCCTGAAAAAGGCGGGCGTGCGGCCGGGCGCGGCCTTCAACTGAGACCCGCCGGGGGCCGTCTGCCGGGGCCGGCCGCTCAGTCGAGCCGGATGCCCATGCGGGCGGCCTGCCGCTCCAGATAGGAATTCATGCGGCCGCGGCCGTCCTCGGTCAGGCGCACGATGATGCGGCGGCGGTCGGTTTCGTCGGGTACGCGGTCGATCAGGCCGGCGGACTGCAGGTCGTCCAGCCGGCGCAGCGCCGTGGTGGTGGGCACGCCGGAGGCAAGGCACAGGCTGGTGACCGAGATCGGCCGGCCGGAGGCCTCGCCCACCGCCAGATCCAGCAGCATGTCCCACGCCGGGTCGGAGAAAAGCTCGGCCTTGAACAGCGTCTCGCGGTCGGCACGGGCCGCGACCAGCGCCTTCAGGTAGGCCGGCCGGCCTGACGCGGGCGTGACGCTCGCCCCGCTGTCGGCGAGAAAGGCCATGGCCCGCCGCACCGCAAGGGCCACCTCGTCCGGCGACAGCGGCTTTTGCAGAAAGTCCACCGCGTGCAGCCGCAGCGCCGCCACCGCGCGGTCGAGGGCCGCATTGCCGGTAATGACGATGGCGGCCAGCGGCCGGGCGCGCTTGCGCGCCGCCAGCTTCTGCAGCAGTTCGATGCCGTCGATGCCGGGCATCTGCAGGTCGGTCACCACCACATCGAGCGCGGGATGGCGCTGCACCACGTCCAGCGCCTCGGCGGCGCTGCCGGCGGTGCGCGCGGGCAGGCCGAGTGCCTCCAGCCCCTCGCGCAGCTCCTCCAGCACGGCCGGCTCGTCGTCCACCAGCAGAATGCGCGGTTCGCCCGAGGCCTCGTGGCTGTGCATCGTTTCAGGTCTCCGCTGTTCTCAGGCAGGCGCGGTCCGGATCGGGCGCGGCGCGCACCGGCAGGGTCCGGGCCGGCGGGAACCGGGTTTGGGGTGTGCCGCCGCGGGCTCCGGGCGGTGTGGGGTCGTTCTTGCTGCAAGGCCCCGTCAGACGATCAGCCGGCGGGCCGTGCGAGCATAGAGTGTGCGGCCGGCGAGGGCCAGTCCAAGGGGGG
>NZ_DAISHT010000018.1:3655-33661 GCF_036822375.1 Pseudoxanthobacter sp.
CGGCGGGCCGTGCGAGCATAGAGTGTGCGGCCGGCGAGGGCCAGTCCAAGGGGGGGCAGTCTAGGGCGGCAGTCCAAGGGGATCCGTCCAGGGGTGCAGTCCGGAGGGCCGTCTCCGGCGGCCGCCTCAGGCATCGCGCGCCGGGTCGCGGCGGGAGAGCAGCCCGGTGAAGTCGTGGGCGATCTGGAACGGGTCGGCCGGCTTGCGATAGAGCAGGTCGGCGCCGAAATCTCCCGCCCGGGCGCCTTCATCGAGGTGGCCGGTCAGAACGGCGGTCAGGGCCGGACGCCGGCCCGGCGGCAGGGCGGCAACGGCCGCCAGCAGGCTTTCGCCGCTGCCGCCGGCCATCCGCAGGTCCGTCAGCAGCCCGGTCGGCGGGCGCGGCGCCCGTTGCAGCACCGCCAGCGCCTGTGCCGCGTCGGTGCAGATGCAGGTCTGCCAGCCAAGGGACTGGAAGAACTCCGCCAGCTCTTCGATCAGCGCGGCTTCGTCGTCGCACAGCAGAAGGCTGAAGGCGGCGCTCATCGCCGTGCCCGCGCTGCGCGGGCGCGGTGAGGGACGGGCGGAAGCGGGGCCATCGCCGCGCGCCCTTACCGGCAGTTGAAGGTGATGGCGTTGACCTGCCAGACCATCCGCGCGTGATAAGCCTGCGTATTGAGGGCGGGTTCCCCGCTGAGCGGATAGACCACCCAGTAAGGGCCGTTCTCGCGCACGCGCATCGGCTGCCCGTTGTGGCGGCTGGCCAGCACGACTGTCCGCGCCTGCCAGTCCGTGGCGGGAATGGTGGCGGAATAGTCGTTGATGGCCACCACAAGGGCATCGGTGACCGGATGGCCGGGCAGCGCGGCGAGGCCGGCGAGCGTCGCAAGAGACGGACCGGCAAAGGTCTGCGGGCCGGTGGTCCACGGTGTTTCGGTGCGGATTTCGGCCTGCGGCAGCGCATCGAGCGCGGCCCGGTCCAGCCGGCGTTCCGCCAGCACCGCGCCGCCGGGGCCGGTCCAGCGCACGTCGAGCGCGGTGTCTTCGGAGACTGTTCCGGCAAAGGCCGGCGAGTGGGCCGGCGAGAGAGCCGCCAGTGCGGCGGTTACGGCGATCGCCAGTCCGGTCAGCATCCGGCGTGCCGGGCGGCCGGCACCTGAAAGCGTCGTTTCCATTGCGTCTCCCCCCAAGGAGCGGCGGAGAAGGTGTTCTTCACATCGGATACAACCGCCGCGCCTTCTGGCGTTTTACCCGAGTGACACGCGCTGCGAGCGTGAAAATGCACGCCGCAATGGAAAGACCAGCCGGTAATCTGCTCCAGATTGGCGGCAATCGCCGCCCGGTCTTCTGTCGGGGCTGCCGCTGTTCATGGCGTGTCGTTCAGTGCTTGTCCTGCCGCAGATAGACCCGGCCGAGATGGGCCGGCTCCGAGGAGCGGCGGTTGCGGCCGGCCGAGGCGGCCACCAGAACGGCGAGGGTGAGGGCATAGGGCAGCATCATCATCAGATAGGTCGGCACATCGGCGCCGACCGCCTGCAGGCGCGGCACCAGCGCGTCGGCACCGCCGAAGATGAGTGCACCCAGCAGCGCCCGGCGCGGATCCCAGCGGGCGAAGATGACCAGCGCCACGGCGATCCAGCCGCGCCCGGCGACCATGCCTTCCACCCACACATGGCTGGCGGCAACGGAAAGATAGGCGCCGGCAAGGCCGCACAGCGCGCCGCAGGCGAGCACCGCGACGATCTGGGTGATCTGCACGTCGACACCGGCAATGTCCGCGGCGCCGGGGTCTTCGCCGACCGCGCGCAGCCGCAGGCCGGCGCGGGTGCGCATCAGCCACCACCACAGGGCCGCCACCAGCACCAGCGACAGCACAACCAGCGGATCCTGCTGGCCGAAAAGGCGCATCAGGCCCCCTTCCGTGCCCGTCACTTCGCGGAACGCGCCGATGCCCTCGAAGGCCTTCTGCACGAAGGGCCGGCCGACGGCCCCGGTGAAGCCGAGGCCGGCCGCCACGACGGCGAGGCCGGCAAGGGTCTGGTCGGCGCGAAACACGGAGACGGCCAGCGCGAAGATGAGCGACAGCACCATGGCCGCACCGACGCCGCCCAGCACCGCCAGCCACGGGTTGAGGCCGCTCAGCACCCCGGCTGCCCCCACCATGGCCCCGACGGCCATCAGCCCTTCCGGGCCGAGGTTCAGCACGCCCGCGCGCTCGGAAAGGATCAGCCCGAGGCTCGCCAGCAGCAGCGGCGTGGCATAGCTCGGAATGATGGCGAACCAGCCGATCAGGAAATCCATCATGGTGTGCCTCCCAGAGAGGGCCGGTTGAGGCGGTAGCGGGCGAAGAACTCCGACACGAGAACGGCCATCAGCACCACGCCCTGAATGAGCACGATGATCGCCTCGGAAACGGAATAGAACACCTTCAGCACGCTGCCGGCGGTGAACACACCGCCCAGCACGAAGGCGATGACCACGACGGCCAGCGGCCGCGCCCGCGCCAGAAAGGCAATGACGATGGCCGAAAACAGATAGCCGTTGCCGAGCGACTGGTTGAGGCGGTGTTCCGTGCCCGCCGCCACCATGGCGCCGGCAACCCCGCTGAGGCCGCCGGAGGCGAGCACCAGCAGGCTCACCGTCAGCGTCACCGGCAGGCCGGTCGCCCGGGCGGTTGCCGGGTTGAGGCCGACGGCCTCGGCATAGAAGCCGAGCCGCGTGCGCTCCAGCACGAACCAGACGACGATGCCGGCGGCAAGGCTGATCCACAGCCCGGCATGCACCTGCCCCCAGCCGAACAGGGGGGCGAACACCTCCGCATCGTCGAAGGCGGCGCTGATGGGAAAGCTGTTGGCCGGATCGCGCCAGGCGCCGAACAGCAGGTGCTGCACGAACAGAAAGGCGATGTTGCCGAGCAGCAGCGTGGAAATCACCTCGCTCACCGCAAAGCGGCGTTTCAGCCACAGCGGCAGCGCGATCCACGCCATGCCGGCCGCGAACGCGGCCGCCAGCATCAGCGGCAGGCGGACGGCCGCCGGCCCGATATCGTTCAGCGCCACCCAGGTGGCGGCAATGGCGCCGAGCCAGAGCTGACCCTCGATGCCGATGTTCCAGAAGCGCACGCGCATGGCGATGGCTGCCGAAAGGCCGACCAGCACCAGCGGAATGGCAGCGGTGACCGTCTGGGACAGGCCGTCGCTGGTGAAGAAGGTGGCGACGAGAAATTCGTCGACCAGCGCGTCCGGGGGCACGCCGGCGACGATGAGCAGGGCGGCCGACAGCGCCAGCCCGACGACGATGCCGCCGGCATAGGCGGTCACCGAAAGCCACAGCGGCGTCTGCTGGCGGCGGACGAGGACGGTCGCGTCAAGCATGGCCCACCATCAGCGAGGCGAGGCGCTCGGGCGTGGCGTCGGCGGCCGGCATTTCGCCGGCGATGCGGCCGCGGTTCATGACCGCCACGCGGTGGGAGAGGGTGAGCACTTCTTCCAGATCCTCGCTGATGATGAGGCAGGCGGCGCCCTGTTCGACCGCCGCGCGGATGAAGCCGTGGACCGCGGCCGTCGCCTTGACATCGAGGCCGCGGGCCGGGGAATGCGCGATCAGCACCCGCAGCCCGTCGTCAAGTTCGCGCGCGATCAGCACCTTCTGTGCATTGCCGCCGGAAAGCAGGGCGGCGGCGCGCGCGGGCGTGGCGCCGTGGATATCGAAGCGGGCGATGGCGGCCTGCGCGGCGGCCCGCATGCGGTCGCTGCGCAGCCACAGCGGCCCGCCGAACCGGCCCTCGCCGATGCCGGTCAGCGCCAGGTTGGCGGCGATGCTCATCTCCCGCACCATGCCGGTGGCGAACCGGTCGGACGGGATGATGCGCAGCCCGAGGCGGCGGCGCGCCCGCGGGCTGAGCGGCGCGATATCCTGCCCCTCCAGCACGATGCGGCCGGAGGCCGGCCGCACCATGGCCTGAAGGCAGTCGACCAGTTCCTGCTGGCCGTTGCCGCCGACGCCGGCAAGGCCGAGGATTTCGCCGGCGCGCAGCGTCAGCGTCAGACCGTCGACCGCCATGCCGCCGCCGGGGCGCCCGACCTTCAGGTCGCGGATCGCCAGTCGTTCGGCGCCGGCCACGGTCTGCGGCCGCTCGATGTGCGCCAGATCCTCGCCGACCGCGTGGGCGGCGATGGTGTCGATGTCGAGCGAGCCGGTGGCGATGCCGGCGAGCACGGTGCGGCCCTGCCGCATCACCGTCACGCGGTCGGCACGGGCGGCAACCTCACGCAGTTTGTGGGTGATGAGCACCACGGCGTGGCCCTGCGCGGCAAGCTGGCGGGTGAAGGAAAGCAGGGCATCGGCCTCGCCCTCCGTCAGCACCGCCGTCGGCTCGTCGAGAATGACGATGCGGGCGCCGAGCAGCAGCACTTTCAGAATTTCCGCCCGCTGGCGCTCGGCAATGGAAAGATCGGCGATGACCGCGCCGGGGTCGACGCCAAGGCCGATCTCGGCCCCCTTGGCGGCGACGAGCCGGGCCGCCTCGCTGACGGAACCGACCCGGCTGCCCAGCGCGAGAGCGACATTTTCCGCCACCGTGAAACGGGCCACGAGGCGGAAGTGCTGGTGCACCATGCCGAGGCCGGCGGCCGTTGCATCGGCCGGGCCGCGCAGCAGCACCGGGCTGCCGTCGACACTCTGCGATCCGCTGTCGGCGGCATAGACGCCGGTGGCCACGTTCATCAGGGTGGACTTGCCGGCCCCGTTCTCGCCGACAAGGGCATGGACCTCGCCCCAGCGCAGTTCGAACCCGGCACCGGTCAGGGCCGGCTTGCCGTCGAAAGCCTTGGAAATGTCCTTCAGCACCAGGGCGGGGGCCTGTCCGCCCGGCGCCCGGCCGGCCATGCTGGCTGCGGCGCCTGCCATCATCGCACCGTCATCGTTCGGCAACCCCTTCCGTTTCCGGCCGGCCGGGCGCGGGGATCGGCCCTCGCGGTCCGGCGGAAACAGGGTGAGAGACAAAACAAAGGCGGCGGCACCGCAACTGGCGCCGCCACCCGCCGGAACCGCTGTCGTCCTTTTACTGGGCCATGGCCGGCATGGTGCCGGTGACGCCCTTGACGAAGAAGTTCATGTTCCACAGCGTTTCGTCGTCGATGGTCTTACCCTCGGCCACGGCAACAGAGCCGTCCTGCTTCAGCAGCGGGCCCCGGAAGGGATCGAGCTTGCCGGCGATGATGGCGGCCTTGGCCTCTTCCACCTTCGCCTTGGTTCCGGCCGAAACCGCCGGCCCGTAGGGCGCCAGTTCCACCACGCCGCTCGCCAGACCCTCGAAGGCGCCGTATTCCTGCGGCTGCCACTTGCCTTCCACGATCGACTTGATGGTCGGCACCAGATAGCGGTCCCAGCGGAACATCACCGAGGTGAGGATGCCCTTCGGCGCGGCGTGCGACATGTCGAGCTGGTAGCCGATGGAATAGGCGCCGCGCTTCTCGGCGGCCGCCAGCGGCGCGACCGACGACAGGTCGGTGGCGATCACCCCGGCCTTCTGGTCGAGAATGGCTTCCGCGACCTGACCTTCCTTCACCGGATCCCACCAGGAGTTGGTGTAGACGGCGATGGTGTCGATCTTGGGCTGCACGGACTGGGCACCGAGCGCGTAGGCATTGATATCCCAGTTGACGACGCCGACCGGGAAGCCGGCGATCATGCCGATCTTGTCGGTCTTGCCGGTGTCGGCGGCGACGATGCCGGCGAGATACCACGCCTGATAGGTGCGGGCGTAGAAGCTCTCCAGATTCGCGCCGTTGGTGGTGCCGGACGCGTTGAGGAAGGCAACGTGGGGATAGGCCTTGGCCGCCTCGGCGATCGGGGCGCTGTAGCCGTAGGTGGTGCCCACGATGATGTTATAACCGCGCTTCACATAGAGATCGATGGCAGCGCGCAGCTTCGTGGCTTCTTCGGGAATGTTCTCGGTCACCGAGACCGGAACCTTGAGCTGCTCTTCGACAGCCTTGCGGCCGACTTCGAGCGCCTCGTTCCAGCCGCCATCCTGCGCGGCCGCGGCATAGATGAAGGCAACCTTCGGCGGGCCTTCGAGCGTGAAGGCGCCGGCCGCGCCGGCACTGGCGGCAAGCCCGGCAAAGCCGGCCGCGACGGCGAGCGTCGCGCGGGTGAGGGTCATCCGAACCCCGGTGAAATTCATTCCAGTTCCCCTGATTGGCAAACGACGGCCGGTCACAGCCTCGCACCAAGGCGCCGCGGCGGCAATTGCCGAAACAGCACCCCTGCACTCGCTGTCCTGCCATGCGGGCTTTGAAAAGGCCGGTTGCTTCGGCTCTTGTGCGGCGCATTAAGCCGCACTACGATTGTCCATGCAAACAAAATAATCACCCGAAAAAACCAGTCTGGTGTCCATAAATATGGACGGTAACGTCATGAACCTTGAGGCCCTCGACTGCTTCGTGAAGATCGCCGAGGTGCGCTCGCTGTCGGCCGCTGCCAAGCTGCACGGCCTGCCGAAGTCGACTCTCAGCCTGAAGCTGCGCCAGCTCGAGGCCGATCTCGGCGTGGCGCTGTTTGCGCGCGAGGGGCGGGGACTGGACCTCACCGATGCCGGCACCGAGCTGCTGCGCCACGCCCAGACGATTCTGCGGTCGTGCGAGAGTGCGCGGTCGGCCGTGGCGGAGGCCAGCGCGGAGGTGGCCGGCACCTTGCGCATCGGCGCCACCGGCGAGTTCGGCACCGCCTTCAATGCGCAGATGCTCTACGCATTCCGCCAGCGCTATCCGCTGGTTCAGCTCGACCTGACCTTCTTTTCGCCGAGCGTGCTCTACACGCCGGACCGCCTGCAGGGCTTCGACGTTATCATTTCATGGGATGATCCGGGCGACGGCGGCTATCAGTGGGAGACGCTGGCCGGAGCGGCGTTCGCGCTGGTTGCCAGCCCCTCCTATCTTGCCCGCAACGGCGTGCCGCAGACGCCGGAGGACATCGACCGCGATCATCGCGGCGTGCTTTATCGCCGGCCCGGCGGCCTGCAGAACTGGCGGCTGCAAAACGGCAGCCAGACCGCAGACCTGCTGCCGCGCAGCGACTTCATCGCCAACGATTATTGGACGGTGAAGTACTTTGCCGTTGCCGGCGAAGGAATCGCCTTTTTACCAAAGTTCTTCACTGCTATAGAATGCGAGCGTGGACACCTGTCGCCGGTTCTTCCCGAATGGGAGTCTGAGGCGAAGGTTATCCAGATTCGCTATACGCGACCGGCCCTTGCGTCCAGAAAACTGGACGCTTTTGTTGCATTCTGTAAAAACTACTTCGCTCCGGGATTCAATTTCCGGGGTCCGCGATACTATGTCGAAACCGTGCTCGACGCGCGAGCGGGCAAAGAGGGAAACAGACCATGAAGAGCGTGGAGACCGGCAACGGCGTGCGCGTGTTGAAAACCGGCGGGCTCGACCCCCGCCGGGTGCCTTTCGAGGAAATTCCGGTCATCGACCTTGAGCCGATGTTCAGCGGCGGGGCGGAAGACAAGGCCCGGCTTGCCGCCGAACTGCGCCGCGCCTGCACCGAGGTCGGCTTTCTCTACATCCGCAACCACCATGTGCCGCAGGCGGTGATCGATGCCGCGTTTGCTGCGGCGCACACCTATTTCGCGCAGGACGATGCGGCCAAAATGGCCAATCACATCTCGCGCTCGTCGAACCTGCGCGGCTACGCCGCCCTGCTGGAAGAAAACACCGACCCGACCGCCCGCGGCGACCTGCACGAGTCGTTCGACGTTGCCCTCGAAGTGCCGGCCGACGACCCCGACGTGAAGGCCGGCAAGGTGCTCTACGGCCCGAACCAGTGGCCGGAAGGCCAGCCGGCGTTCCGCGCCGCGCTGTCGGACTATCACCGCGAGATGCTGGTGCTTTCCGGCCATCTGCTGCATGCTTTCGCGCTGTCGCTGGGGCTGGAGGAGGACTATTTCGACGCCCTCGTCACCAAGCCGCTCGCCACGCTGCGCGTGCTGCACTATCCGCCGCAGTTCGGCGAGATCGACGACCGCCAGATCGGCATCGGCGCGCATTCGGACTATGAGTGCTTCACCATTCTGGCGCAGGACCAGATCAAGGCTCTGCAGGCGCTGAATGCGGCCGGCGAGTGGATTGCCGCCGATCCGATTCCGGGCTGCTTCGTGGTCAACATCGGCGATATGATGGCCCGCTGGACCAACGGCCTGTTCGCCTCGACCGTGCACCGGGCCATCAACCGGTCGGGCACCGAGCGTTACTCGATTCCGTTCTTCTTCGGCCCGAGCTACGACACGGTTCTGGAAGCCCTGCCGGGTTGCGTCGATGCCGATCACCCGGCGAAATACCCGTCGATTTCGGCCGGCGACTACGTCAACGGCCGCTTCGAGGCGACCTTTGCCGGCTATGGCGCGAAGGCGAAGGCCGGCGAAGCGGACGCCTGAGGCATCCGCGCGAAGAATCGCGGCCGCCGGAAAGAAGGGCGCCGCCGTCATGCTCCGGGAGGCGGGAGCGCGACGGCGGCGTTTTGTCGTGATCGCCTTTGCGTTCCGTCGTCCGGCCATCAGGAGAGTGTGCCATGTCCCTGCCTGCGGTGCTGTTACCGGTGTTCGTGCAGGTCGGTCTCACTTTTGCGCTCGGCTTCTGGCTGGGCCTTGCGCGCCTTTCGGCGCTGAAGCGCGGGCTCGTCGGACCGCGCGACATCGCCCTTGGCGAGGCGCTCTGGCCGCGTCGGACGATTCAGATCGGCAACTGCTTCAACAACCAGTTTCAGGCGCCGGTGCTGTTCTATGGGCTGGTGGCACTGGCCGTCGCCACCGGCCTGGCCGACCTCGCGTTCGTGGCGCTCAGCTGGGTCTTTGTGGCCACGCGTCTGGTCCATGCCGCCATCCACACCGGCCCGAATCATATCGGCCGGCGTTTTCTGGCATTCGGGGCCGGCATCGTGGCGCTTCTGGCGATGTGGCTGCTGTTTGCGGCGCGGATTCTGGCCGGCGGCTGAGTTGCGGCCCCGCCCCGGCGCGCCTGCGCGGGCCGGGGCGGGGTGTCGGAGAGGGCAGGGCGCCGGAATTCGGCGCCAGAAGAATCCGGCGTCAGAATTTGGCGCGGGCAGAGAGCAGAATGGTCTGCCCCTGACCGGCGCCCGCCTGCGACAGCGCCGGGGTATATTCGCGGTTGAAGATGTTGGTGCCGCTGAGGGCGGCCGACCAGTTCTCCGTCACCTGATAGTTGGCGTAGATATCCCAGGTGGCGTAACCGGGCACATAGCCATCGTCTGCGGCGGCGACCGACGCGGCATTGATGTCGCCCACATAGCTGCGCGAGACGAAGTTGCCGCGCACGCCGACATCGACCTTGCGCTCGAAGAAGCGGGCGCCGAGCGTGACCGAGGCGATGTTGTCCGGCATGTAGCTCTGCATACCAAGACCGTTCTGCTGAGCGGGCAGGTTGGTGTTCGTGTAGGTGTAGCTGAAATCGGTGTAGGCGTAACCGAGATCGTAGCCGCCCTGCAGTTCCACGCCGCGGATCTGCGACGTACCCGATACGTTATAGAAATAGCACGAATAGCTGCGTCCGGAGACGGCGCACTGCGTCGTGATATAGTCCTGAACGTTCATCGAATAGTAGTCGACCTTGAGCTTGGCCAGGTCGTCCTTGAAGAACAGGTTCTGGTAAAGCGTGTTGAGGCCGATTTCCCAGCCGCGCTGGGTTTCCGGCGACAGGTCGGGATTGGGAGTGAACGAGGTGGTGCTGCCCGGGTGGCTGCCGCCGAGCATGGTCTCGAACGTCGTCGGTGCGCGGAACGACTGCCCCCACGAACCGTAGACCTGCAGCCAGTCGAGCGGGTTGACGGCGAGCGTGAACTTCGGGTCGAACTTGCCCTCGCTCTGGTCGACATCGTAATAGCCGCCACGCTTGGTGGAATAGCCGGTGCCGGTCAGCGTGTAGTAGTCGTAGCGCAGGCCGGCGATGAAATCGACCATGCCGTAAGTGAACGTGGTCTTTGAATAGAGACCGCCGATGCCGTTCTCGCCGTTCGGGTTCACGCCGCCCGAAACGGTGGTGACGTTGTTGTGGAACCACTCCGCGCCGTTGGCGGTGTTGATCTGCACATCGCCGATGCTGAACTTCGAGATGTTGGTCGTGTCGAAGCCGTAGCCTTCATCCGCCACCTGACGGCCGGCATAGCTGCCGGACGTGATCGCGGAATTGTAGGTCATGTCGGTGTTGTTATAATAACCGTTCAGAGCGTAGTTGATCAGCTCGTTATCCGGTGTCCAGCCGTAATTCAGCGTTACGGTGTTGGAGTTGACGTCCTGATAATACGAGTTCGCGCCGAACTCGTTATTATAGAACACGCCACCGAGGTTGAGCTTCTGGTTTTCGGTCGGCTTGAAGTTGATTTTGGCGAGGCCGGAGACGAGATCCTGCGCGGTGTTGGGCACGCTGTTGCCGTCGCCGTCGGTGAAGTTGCGCGACAGCCGCCGGCTGATGGCGCCGGCAAAGGCGGCGCCTTCGGAAAGCCGGGCGCCGCCGCCGACCATTTCCATCCAGTCGGTGCCGTTGGAGCCCCACGTCACGCTGCCGAGCGCCCCCCACTTCCTGTTCGCGGAAACGATATCGTCCACGCCGAGGGTGCGGAAATTCGCCGTTCCGGCCAGCGCCCCGGCGCCGCCGGCGGTGGAGACCGCGCCGCGCTGCACATCGACACCGGCCAGCAGCGCCGGGTCGACATAGAGCATGTTGGTGGCGTTGTGGCCCATGAAGCCGAAGTCCTGTCGGACGCCGTCGATCATCATGTTGACGCGGCCGGAGCCTTCAAGGCCGCGGATGTTGACCGCCACGCCGGGGTTCTGCTGATTCTGCTGGGTGAACGTGCCCGGCATGGTGCGCAGCACGTTGTCGACATTGGTGCGCCCGAAGGTCTCGATTTCCTTGCGGCCGGTCGTGCTGACGGCCGCCGGCGTGGAATAGGGCGCCAGCGCGGGATTGTCGCCGGAGACGCTGATTTCCTGCAGGTTCAGATTGCCGTCGCTGTCGGTGCCGCTGCTGCCGGTCTTGTCCGCCGTGGCCGTGGTGCCGGCGGCGGTCTCCGGTGTCTTTGCCGTTGCCGTGTCGGCGGTCTGGGCGATGGCGGGCGTGGCGAGCGCAAGGCCGAGAGCAGTGGAAAGCAGAAGCGCCGCGGTTAAAGGCCGGGGCTGGATCATGGGAACCTCACAGGGAATCTCGACGACGCCGCAAAGCGCCGCAAATGCGAATGACTTGCGATATCGCTTGATAGCGGCATGTCGCCTCCGGACAAATACAGGTCGGCGCGATTCCCTCGTGAATCTCATAAACTAGTGCAGATTCAGCACACTGTTCTTTTTTGAATAATGAAAAAAAGCGATTTGACGCTTAATGTCGATTTATAATAACTCAAAGGAGAGCTATAACTTAAATATTATAAGCTGATCGCACGATAAATCCGGTGCGCAGTGTCAGGAAAACTGCCAATGCGGGCTGGATGCCGCCGTATCTGAGGCGAAGACAACGGGCCCGGACGAGACGCGGTTTGCCGGCGGCGGCGGTGCCGGCGGCTTTCTCAGCGCGCGGCGGGCCGGGCGCGGTCGGTGCTGCGGCGACGGGCGGTGCTGCAATTTCGCAGCGGCGGCCGGATGCCCAGGTCGGGGCCATTTTAAAAACAGAACAAATTCAGTCTGTTGGATTCTGGCACACGGCTTGCTCATCTGCTGGCAGGTCAGTGGCTTTACTGCGCAGCAGGAGTGCCCCCACGTGATGTCGTCCGTTTGCCTTTCCGTTTCTGCCGGTGCAGCCGGGCCGCATGCGGTGCCGCGCGCCGCTGCGGTGCGGGGCGGGCCGGCGCGCGGGGCTGACCGCAACGACCGGGCCACCAAGGCCCGGCAGGAAAACAAAGCCTTTCCTTTCAGAACCACCTATCGGGGAACCACCAGATGCGCTTGCGCCATTCGCGCTTTTCCGCGGCCGTTGCGGCCGCGCTTGCGACGTCGATTGCCTCCACGCCGCTGGCCGCTTCTGCCGGCGAGCTGAACGTCCTGACGTGGGAAGGCTATGCCGCCCCGGAGTTCATCTCCAAGTTCGAGGAAAGCTCGGGCTGCAAGGTGACCTCGACCTATGTCGGCTCCAATGACGACTTCGCGCCCAAGCTCGCGGCCGGCAGCGGCGTCTACGACATCATCGTGCCTTCCATCGACACCATCGGCCTGATGCGTCTTGGCAGCTTCATCGACCCGATCGACACCGCCAAGGTGCCGGCACTGGCCGACGTCTACCCGGAGTTCGCCAAGGCCAACGACGTGCTGGTGGACGGCGAGACCTGGTCGGTGCCGCTGGTGTGGGGCTCCATCTCGCTGATGTATCGCCCCGACAAGGTCGAGCCGGCGCCGGATTCCATCGCCGTGCTGTTCGACCCCAAGTACAAGGGCCGTATCTCGATGTGGGACGACAAGTCCTCCATCTACTGGACGGCGCGCATGCTCGGCTTCGAGGACATCTACAACCTGTCCGACGAGCAGCTTGAGAAGGTCAAGGAAAAGCTGATCGAGCAGAAGCCGCTCATCCGCAAGTACTGGGCGACCGCCGGCGAGCTGACCGAGCTGTTCGCCAATCAGGAAGTGTGGGTTTCCAACACCTGGACCGGCCTGCAGAGCAAGGACATCAATGCCCTCAACAAGGGCTTCAAGGTGGTTGAGTTCACGCCGAAGGAAAAGGCCGAGGGCTGGATGGATTCCATGCAGCTCGTCAAGGGCAGCCCGAATTCGGAGTGCGCCTACAAGTTCTTCAACTTCATGCTGTCGCCGGAAGGCCAGTGCGGCATCATCAAGTCGACCGGCTACTTCCCGGTCAACCCGAAGGCGGTGGAGGCCTGCCTGACGCCGGAGGAGAAGGAAGCCCGCAAGGTTAACAACATCGAGTTCGTGAAGAGCCTGGTGATGTGGCAGATGCCGGCCCGTCTCGACAAGTATCTGGAAGTCTGGAACGCGGTGAAGGCGGCTCCGTGACCGTCTGCCTGTGTCCCGCCCCTGCGGGGGCGGGAACCTGAACGGCGCAGGGCTGCGGCACTGCGCGGCCGCAACCGGCTGCCGGCGCGGCGGTTCCGGGGTCCTCCCGCCCCGGCGCTGTCCGCCCGGCCGTGCCGGCCGGCCCCCCGCAGCCTGCATCGCCTTTTCATTGCTCAAGTCTGGACGTTTGGCATGGCGCTCGACCCGATCGTCACACTTGAAGGCGTGGCGAAGACCTATGGCTCTTTCATCGCCCTCCACGACACCAACCTTTCCATCGGTGCCGGCGAATTCGTGACGCTGCTCGGCCCCTCCGGCTGCGGCAAGACCACCACCCTGCGGCTGATCGGCGGCTTCGAGAGCCCCAATTGCGGCACCATCCGCATCGCCGGCGAGGATGTCACGGCAAAGCCGGCCTTCCGCCGGCCGGTCAACACCGTGTTTCAGGATTACGCGCTCTTTCCGCATATGAGCGTGCTCGCCAACGTGACCTACGGGCTGGAGGTGCGCTCCAACCGGGTGCCGCGGGCCGAGCGGCACGACCGCGCAATCCATGCGCTGGCGATGGTGGGGCTGGCCGACAAGGCCGACCGCATGCCGGGGCAGCTTTCCGGCGGCCAGCGCCAGCGCGTGGCCATGGCCCGCGCGCTGGTTCGCAAGCCCAAGGTGCTGCTGCTCGACGAGCCGCTTTCGGCGCTGGACGTGAAGCTGCGCGAGGCCATGCAGGTGGAGCTGAAGCACCTGCACAAGCAGCTCGGCATCACCTTCCTCATGGTCACCCACGACCAGCAGGAAGCGCTGGTGCTCTCCGACCGCATCATCGTGATGAAACAGGGCCGGGTGGCGCAGATCGGTTCGCCGGCGGCCCTCTACGACCGGCCGGAAAGCGCTTATGTGGCCGATTTCATCGGCGCCACCAACCTCATCGACGGCACGGTGTCGGCGCGGGCCGGCGGCGAGGCCGAGGTGCGGCTGCGCGATGGCAGCGTGGTGCGCGGCGAGGCGATTGGCGCCCTTGCGCCCGGCGATGCGGCAACCGCCGGCGTCCGTCCCGAGCGTCTGCGGCTGGCGGCCGAGGGCGAGGAAGGCCTTGCGGCCACCGTGGTCGACTATCTTTTCCACGGCGGCCGGGTGAAGCTGGAAGTCGCGCTTGCGGGTGCGAAGCGTCCGGTGTTCATGGAAATGCAGCGCACCAGCGCGGCCGGTTTCTCCCTGCCGGAGCGCGGCGCCGGCGTCCGCGTGGTCGTGGCGCCGCAGGATGTGCTGGTCTATCCGGCGGAGGCGGCGTGATGGCAGGTTCCGCGCGCTCCCGGGCCGGCTGGTGGCTGCTGTTTTCCGGTCCGCTGCTGTGGACGCTGATCTTCATGATCGTGCCCTATCTGGTCATGATTGCGATCAGCTTCTGGTCCCGCAAGTTTCCCCTGTTCGTGCCGGACTTTCAGTTCGGCAATTACGTGCAGATCTTCTCCGATCCGCAATACAGCAACGTCCTGATCCGGACGGTCAAGATTTCGCTGCTCACCACCATCAGCGCCATCGTTCTCGGCTATCCGCTGGCCTACTTCCTCGTGTTTACGGTGCGCAACGACAAGGTCCGCCACCTCGTCTATCTCGCGGTCGTGGTTCCGCTGTGGGTCTCCTACCTGCTCCGAGCCTACACGTGGAAGATCATTCTCGGCACAGACGGCGCGCTTAATTCCGCGCTGAAGATGCTGGGGCTCATTTCCGAGCCGCTGGACATCTTCCTCTACAATCAGGTGGCGATGGTCATCACGCTCACCTACATCTTCGTGCCCTTCGTGGTGATGCCGATCTACACGTCGCTGGAGCGCATCCCCAAAGCCCTGATCGAGGCATCGGAAGATCTGGGCGTCGGTCCGTTCATCACGTTCGTGAAGGTGATCCTGCCGCTGTCCACGGCCGGCGTCATCGCCGGGGCGACGATGACGTTCTGCCTTACCTTCGGTGACTTCGTGGCCCCCGTTCTCGTCGGCGGCCCCAACGGCACCATGGTGGCGAACGTGCTGCAGAGCCAGTTCGGCGCGGCGCTCAACTGGCCGCTCGGCTCGGCACTGGCGGTCATCGTCATGGCGATCGTGCTGGTGGTGCTGCAACTCTCCAGCCGGCTCGACCGCGCCGGCCGCGTGAACCTGGTTTGAGGGAGGATTGAACCCATGGCCCGGTTCGCATGGTGGCAGAAAAGCCTGATCGGCGTCGCCTTCGGCGCCCTCGTGTTCCTCTATGTGCCGATCGTCGTGCTGATCGTGTTTTCGTTCAACGACAGCCCGGTCACCTCGTTCCCGCTCTCCGGCTTTACGTGGATGTGGTACGAGAAGGTGATGGCCAACGCGGCGCTGCTGCGTTCGCTCGCCAACAGCCTGATGGTGGCCTGCGCGGCCACGGCGCTGACGGTGGTTGTGGGCGTGCCGGCGGCGCTGGCGCTGGACCAGCGCGATTTCCCCGGCAAGCGGCTGTTCCAGAGCACCATCCTGCTGCCCCTCAGCCTGCCCGGCATCGTCACCGGTATCGCGATGCTGAACTTCTACAAGCAGATCGGCGTGCCGCAGAGCCTTGGCGCGGTCATCATCGGCCATGCCACGGCGCTGCTCGGCATCGTGGTGTCGCAGGTGATGGCGCGGCTTGCCAAGCTCAACCGCAATCTCGGCGAGGCCTCGGCCGATCTCGGCGCCACGCCCGTCGAGACGTTCTTCCGCGTCACCCTGCCCAACATCCGTTCGGCGGTGATCGGTTCGGCGCTGCTGTCGTTCACGCTGTCGTTCGACGAAATCCCCGTCACCTACTTCCTGACCGGCCGCGAGATCACGCTGCCGATCTACATCTACTCCACCCTGCGGCGCGGCATTACGCCGGAAATCAACGCCATCGGTTCGCTCATCGTGGCGGCCTCTCTGGTGCTGATCCTGGCCTCGGTCGGCCTGCTGCGGGAAAAGAAATAAGTCCTTCGCTTCCGGCTGACCGGCTTTCGGCCGGCAGGCCGGCCGGCGCCCGCAAGAGGCGCGTCTGACAGAGGTGAGACCATGACTGACCCGACCACTGCCGCCTACTGGCATGCCAGGGCCGCAGCCCTGAAATTCGAGACCGGCCACTTCATCGACGGCGCGTTCGTGCCCTCGCTCGACGGGCGCGTGTTCGAGACCGTCAACCCGGCCACCGGCGCCGTTCTGGCGGAAGTCGCCGCGGGCAGCGCCGCCGATGTGGAGCGCGCGGTTGCCAGCGCCCGCCGGGCGTTCCGCTCCGGCGTGTGGTCGCGCATGGACCCGCGCGCCCGCCTCGCGGTTCTGGAGAAGTTCTCCGCCCTCATCGAAGAGAATGCCGAGCTGTTTGCGGTGACCGACACCGTCGACATGGGCAAGCCGATCTCGGAGATGCTCAACATCGACGTGCCGGGTTCGTACACGGCCATCAAGTTCTTTGCCGAGACGGCGGACAAGCTGGAAGGGGCGGTGACCTCCACCGCCGCCAGCGCGCTGCACTACATCCTGCGCCAGCCGCTCGGCGTCGTCGGGCTGATCGTGCCGTGGAACTATCCGCTGATGATGGCGGCCTGGAAGCTGGGTCCGGCGCTGGTCACCGGCAACTCGGTGGTGCTGAAGCCGGCGGAACAGTCGCCGTTGTCGGCGGCGCTGCTGGCGAAGCTGTTCATCGAGGCCGGCGGCCCTCCGGGTGTGCTGAACGTGGTGCAGGGCGTGGGCGAGGAAGCCGGCAAGGCGCTGGCGCTGCACAACGACGTCGACAAGATCGGGTTTACCGGCTCGGTCGAAGTCGGCAAGCTGATGATGATCTATTCCGGCCAGTCCAACCTGAAGCGCGTGACGACGGAATGCGGCGGCAAGTCCCCGCAGATCGTGCTCGCCGATGTGGAGGATCTGGAGACCACCGTCAGCTATTGCGTGAACGCCATCTACGGCAATCAGGGCGAGGTGTGTTCGGCCGGTTCGCGTCTGCTGGTGGATGAAAGCGTGCATGGCGACTTCGTGGCCCTGTTCCGCGAAAAGGCGGCCGCCGGCTTCAACCCGGGCGATCCGCTCGATCCGGCAACCACCATGGGCCCGCTCGTCACCAGCCAGCACCAGAAGAAGGTGCTGTCGATGATCGACAGCGGCCGCAGCGAGGGCGCGAAGCTGGAACTCGGCGGCGGCGTGCCGTCGGCGCTCAATCAGGGTTGCTATGTGGAGCCGACGCTGTTCTCCGGCGTGTCTCCGTCGATGACGATCGCGCGGGAAGAAATCTTCGGTCCCGTGGCCTCTGTACTGAAGGTCAACGGTATCGAGGAAGCGCTGTCTCTCGCCAACAACACGACTTTCGGCCTCGCGGCTTCGATCTGGACCCGCGATGTCAGCACGGCCCTGCGCTTCGGTCGCGATATCGAAGCCGGTATCGTGTGGGTCAACTGCTACGATCACGGTGATATGACGCAGCCGTGGGGCGGTTTCAAGCAATCCGGTAATGGTCGCGACAAGTGCCTTGAGGCGCTGACGCAGTATACGCAGACGAAATCTGTCTGGGTCAACATCGGCGCCTGACAAAAATCAGCCTTCTGAGATCGATAACGCCCCGGCGACGGACATCGCCGGGGCGTTTTTTATTGTTCCGTCAGGCGATGCAAAAGAGAATACAGACGCTGCAATTTTGCAGCGGATGATCCGAGTATGATCGATGCGAAGTAATCGCAAATAAAAAATGTCATAAAAACAGGGAGTTGCGATTTATCCGGGCGCTGGCACAGAACTTGCCATTAATTGGAAAAATGCCAGAGCAGGAGCAAAGAGATGTCCGAAGCCTCGGTGGCGCAGGCTGAAGCGCCGTTCCTCAACCTCAGCGACCCCGCCTTTTCCATCCGCGCGCCCGAAGTCGCCGCGGCGCGTGAGGCGAGCTGGTATGCCCGCACGCCCTATGGCATCGCGGTGCTGCGGTATGAGGAAATGCAGAAGCTGTTGCGCGATCCGCGCCTGCGGCAGGGCAGCTACGCCTGGCCGGAGATGAACGAGGCGACCGGCAGCTTCGCCGACTGGTGGAGCCGCATGCTGCTGTCGCAGGAAGGGGCCGACCATGCCCGCCTGCGCCGCCTTGCCAATCCGGCCTTCTCGCCGAAGCTCGTCACCAGCCTCAAGCCGGAATTCGCCCGCCTTGCCAACGAACTCATCGACGGCTTCGCGGGCCGGGGCGAATGCGAGTTCATGGCCGATTTCTCCGAGCCCTACGCCACGCGGGTGATCTGCACGCTGCTGGGCCTGCCGCATTCGGAATGGCGCCATCTCGCCGATCTCGCCGGCGAAATGGGGCTGGCCCTCGGCGTTACCTTCCGGCAGGACCTTGAGCGCATCAACAAAGCGACCGACGGCATGTTCGACTATGCCCGGGCGCTGATAGCGGAGCGCAGCGCAAAGGAGCTGGGCGACGATTTCCTCAGCATCCTGATCCGCACCAATCGCGAAAGTCAGGAGGCGCTGGGCGATCAGGAACTGTTCGACATGGTCGTGCTGGCCATTTTCGGCGGCATCGACACCACGCGCAATCAGCTCGGGCTGGCGATGGATGTGTTCCTGAACCATCCCCAGCAATGGGCGCTGCTGGCCGAAAAGCCGGAGCTTGGCCGGGCGGCGGTGGAAGAAGTGATGCGCGTGCGCCCGACCATCACGTGGGTTACCCGCGAGGCGGTCACGGACTTCACCTATCAGGATCTGGAAATCGCGCGCGGCACGACGCTGCACCTGCTGGGGCAGGCGGCCTGCTCCGATCCGCGGGCCTTCCCCGACGCATCCTTCGACATCACGGCCGAGCGCAAGCCGCACTTCGGGTTCGGCGGCGGGGCCCATCACTGCCTCGGCCATTTCATCGCCCGCGGCGACATGACGGAAGCGCTGGCCATTCTGGCCCGCCGGCTGAAGAACCCGCGCTTCAGCGGCACCCCGGTGTGGCTGCCGGACAGCGGCAACACCGGCGCGGTCTCGCTGCCGATGGCGTTCGATCCGGAAGTCTGAGCCCCGCTTCACCAATCAAACAGGACAGAGGGTAAGGCCATGAAAGTCTGTGTCGACATGAAGAAGTGCCTGATGCACGGCCAGTGCGTCATCGCCGCGCCGGATATCTTCTCCTTCGGCCCGGAAGGCGAGCTTTTGTGGGTGGAAGAGCCCGACGAGAGCCTGCGCCGGCAGGCGGAAGACGCTGTCGATGTCTGCCCCGAGCAGGCCATCGTGATCGAGGGCTGAGGGTATGGCGCCCCGCATCGTCATCGTCGGGGCCTCCCTCGGCGGCCTCAGAACGCTGGAAGGCCTCGTCAATGCCGGGTTCGATCCGGCGGCCATCACCATCGTCGGCGACGAGGCGCACCGGCCCTATAACCGGCCGCCGCTGTCGAAGGAACTGGTGACCGATCCGAAGGCGGAGGGGCTTGCGGCGGCGTTCGACCGCGTCGCCTTCCGCATCCGGCCGGAACTGGAGGCGGCCGGCTGGCGCCTCGGCGCCGGGGCGAAGGCGCTGTCGCTGGCGGCCCGCGAAGTGCGGCTGGCGGACGGTGCGTCGGTGCCGTTCGATGTGCTGGTGGCGGCAACGGGGCTTAAGCCCCGGCACCTGCCGCTTGCCGGTGCGTGGGGCGAGCGCATCACGGTGCACAGGCTGGAAGACAGCGTGCGTCTGCGTGCGGCGCTGCGGCCCGGTGCCCGTGTGGTGATTGCCGGCGGCGGGTTCGTCGGCTGCGAGGTGGCCTCCGTCGCCGTCTCGCTCGGTTGCCGCGTATCGCTGATCTCGCGCGCCGCCCTGCCGATGGCGCGGGTGCTGGGCGCTCCGTTTGCCGCCGCCATGCTGGATCTGCACCGCAGCCGCGGGGTCAGCGTCGTGGCCCCGGCGGAGGTCTGCGGCCTGGAGACCGCCGCGGACGGGCGGCTTGCGGCGGTGACGCTCACGACCGGTGAGCGGCTGGAAGCCGACGTGCTGGTCGAGGCGATCGGCTCCGATCCGGCGGTGGGCTGGATGGCCGGCAACGGGCTGGACCTGTCGGACGGTCTTCTCACCACCAACGACCTGCGGGTCGAAGACCGCGACGATCTCTGGGCGGTGGGCGATATCGCCCGCTTCCCCAATCCGCTGTTCGATGCCGTTCCGCGCCGGGTCGAACACTGGTGCATTCCGGGCTTCACCGCCCGCCGCGTTGCCGATGGCCTTGCCGCGCGGTTGCTGGGCAAGGAGATGCCGCAGAAGCCGTTTGCGCCGCTGCCCACCTTCTGGAGCGATCAGCACGGCCTGCGCCTGCAATCCTTCGGCCTGCCGGCGCTGGGCGAGGAGAGCGAAATACTGGCCGGCAGCCTTGACGGCGCGGCCGGAATCCTCGCCGGCGTCGCGGTCGGCTATCGCCGCGGCGGCCAGCCTGTCGGCGTCGCCACCATCGGCCTGCCGCCGCAGCAGGCGATGCGGCAGCGCGCCTTTCTTTCCGCCTGACAGTCCACGCCAACAACGGATCTGAGACCATGACTGCGACCAGCGCGGACCCCGCCGCTCTCGGCAAGCTTCTGGAACAGCACGGCATCGAGACCGTGCATGTCGGTCAGTTCGATTATGCGAGTTCGTTCCGCGAACGCCGGCTCGGGCGCGAAGCCTTCCTCGCCTTTGCCCGCGATCCGCGCTTTGCCAACACGCTCGCGCACTGGGACAGCGCCGATGCGCTGTTCGGCGGCGGGCCCTTCCTGAGCGAACCGACGGCCATCGATGCCGCCTCGCTGCGCCGCTTCGCCTTCGAGCCGAATGCGGCCACGATCATCGCCGATTTCACCGGCCCTTCTGCGCCGCTGATGCCGCGCACCGTCCTGAAGCGGCAGATCGAACGGGCGGCCGCCCTCGGCTATGACGTGAAGGCGGCGTTCGAGTTCGAGGTGATCTTCCTGCAGGAGACCGCGGAAAGCCTGCGGGCCAAGGCCTTCTCCGCGCCCACGGCCTTCGTGCCGCAGAACAAGTGCTGGTCCGGGCAGACGGCGGCGGACGAGGCCGCGTTCGTGGCCGCGCTCGAAGCCGCGCTGCGGGCGCACGACGTGGCGGTGTTCTCGGTCGCCGGCGAACTGGGCCCCGGCTGCTTCGAGGCAACGCTCGGCGCGGTGCCGGCGCTGCGGGCGGCGGACGATGCAGCGTTCTTCCGCATCGCGGCCCGCACCTTCGCCCGCGCCCGCGGCATGACGGCGAATTTCATGCCGCATCTGGGCGACGGATTCCCGGGCATCGGCGGTCACGTCACGCTGTCGCTGATCGACCGGCAGACCGGGCAGAACCTGTTTTCCGATCCGGCCGGCACCACCAGCGCGCTGGCGAAGCACTTCATCGGCGGCATGACGAAGGTGGTGCCGCAGGCCTTCGCGCTGTGTGCCCACACGGTCAACGCCTATCGCCGCTTCGCGCCGGGTTCTTGGGCGCCGAAGTCGGTGAGCTGGGCGGAGTGGACCTACACCACCGCGGTGCGTTCCGCGCCGTCTGCCGGCGATACCGCGCGGCTGGAATTCCGCCTGCCGGGCACCGACTGCAACCCGCATCTGGCACTGGCCCTGATGCTGGGCGCCGGCCTGGACGGCATCGAGGGCGGCATCGCGGCGCCGGCGCCGGCGGAGGCCGCCGGCCCCGACGACATTCCGCCCGGCGCCATTGCGCTGCCGCGCGACCTCGTGGATGCCGCCGCCCGGCTGCGGGCCAGCGAAGACGCGGCCCGTCTGTTCGGCGCGGACTTCACACACCATTTCGCCCGCGTCTGCGAGATCGAGCACGCCGCGCTTGCCCGCGCGGTCAGCCAGATCGAACGCCAGCGTTATCTCGAAGGCTGACGCTGACAGTCACCTTCGTCCGAAGAACAAGAATCCAGAGAGCAGGGACAGATCATGACCCATTTTCAGGACACCGATCTCTATCGCGAGATCAACGACCCCATCCGTCAGGAGCGCGTGGCGCGCGTGGCGGAAAAGATCAAGGCACTCGGAATTGAGCATATCTACTTCCAGTATGTGACGATCACCGGCCGCGTGCTGGGCAAGGCGGTGCCGGCGCGTCACTGGCTGCATGTGGCCAAGCGCGGCGTGCAGACCTGGCTTGGCGGCGTGACCAACGTTGCCGCCGACATGAACGGCAACCTGATGGGCTTCTCGGCCAACGACGGCGAGTCGCTTGCCCTGCCGGACCCGGAAACCTTCGTGCAGCTGCCGTGGGAAAAGAAGGTCGGCCGCGTCTTCTGCTCGCTGTTCTATTCGCTGGAAGACGCCCACAAGCCCGGCGCCTATTACGAATGCGACACGCGCGGCAACCTGAAGCGCTTCGACCGCGCGTTCCGGGAAAAGCACAACGGTCTGCACCTGCGCGTGGGCACGGAACCGGAGATGCTGTGGCTGAAGCCGACCGGCAATCCGCAGGCGCCCTATGAGGGCATCACCAAGCCCTATGCCTATCACATCGACCAGTTCGAGTCGGTGCGCGACCTGTGGATTCAGGTCTACGAGTATGCGCAGGCCATGGGCCTCGACATGATTCAGGGCGATGTGGAAGACGCCCCCGGCCTGCTGGAACTGAACTTCTCGTTCGACGATGCGCTGCGCACCTGCGACCGGCTGACGACCTATCGCCAGATCTGCGCCGAGGTTGCCCGCCAGCGTGGCCTGATCGCCTGCTTCATGGCCAAGCCCATGATGGGCGTGCCGGCCAACGGCTGCCACCACAATTGCTCGATCTGGACCGGCGGCGAGCAGACGGTGCAGCATCTGGTGGAGGGCGAACTGCCCGGGCTGGACGAGGTGTTCACCTACACCAAGGGCGGCGTCAACGAGTTCGAGAACAAGGACGGCGGCTGGCTGCCGACCGAGATCGGCCACCATGTGCTGGGCGGGGCGCTGAAGCACATCGGCGCGCTGACGGCCATCGGCGCCTCCACCGTCAATTCCTATCGCCGCTTCGCCGACATCGGCCTGTGGGCGCCGGTCGGGGCCAACTGGGGCCTGCAGAACCGCTCCTGCACCATCCGCATCTCCGCGCCGGACCGCTTCGAGTTCCGCGCCGTCGATGCCATGGTCAACCAGCACCTGTTCTGCTCGGCCCTGATCAAGGCCATGGACGACGGCATCGTGAACCAGCTCGATCCCGGCGCGCCGGAAAGCCGCAACGTGGTGGAGGTGATGAAGGAGGGTAAGGAAGATATCCGCACCATCCCGCTCAACCTGCACGAGGCGCTGGAGGCGCTGAAGGCCGACGACCTCATTCTGGAGGCCATGCCGGGCCGCCTCTATGAACTCTACGACATGATGAAGCAGGACGACTGGAAGCGCTTCCTGAAGGAAGTGACCAACTGGGATCACGAGCGCTACATGGACTATCTGCCCTGACAGGCGGCCGTGTGCTGCAAAAACGCCTGCCCGCGCTGCATTGTTGCAGCGCGGGCAGGGCGGTGGCGGCATCCGGCGTGTTGAAACGGCGGGACTTTCCGGCCTGCGCCGGCTGGCGCGTCCCTTGCAGTGTCCGTCACGTCCGGCCCGCGGTCTGCCGCCGCCGGACCTTCTCTTTCTGGTCATCTGGTGCCCGTGTGCCCCCTCGCCGGGGGCCGGAGGGCCTTGCGGGGCATTCATGAGGCGGCCGCGTCTTCTGTTCCTTTCGCAGTTTGCCAATCCCGGCTCGTGGAACCCGCAGATCTGGCGGCGCGTGCTGGGCCACGACGACGAGGCGGCGGCCTTCGAGGCGCTGCTCGACAGTCTGGGCGTGCTGGACGGGCTCGACTTTGCCGGCTGCCATGCCCACATGGGGGCGCCGCTGCCCGACGATCTTGGCGCCATCGACGCGGTGGTGCTGGGCGGGTCGTTCGCTTCGGTGGCCGATGCCTATCCCTGGCAGCAGGCGCTGCAGGCGTGGCTGCTGCGGTGGCGGGCCACGGGCAAGCCGCTGATGGGCATCTGCGGCGGCCACCAGCTGATGACGGTGACGCTGGGCGGCCGGGTGGAGCGTTCGCCGGCGGGGCCGGAAGTCGGCAGCCTGCCGGTCACGCGCACGCCGGCCGGGCGCAGCCATCCGCTGTTTGCCGGCTTCGGCGACGAGGCCCCGTTCTTCTTCGGCAATTCCGACCGGGTGGTCGAACCGTCGCCGGGCGCCACGGTGCTGGCAACGCGGCCCAACCTGCCGGCCGCCGCCCTCGACCACGGCGGCAACTGGGTCTCGGTGCAGTTTCACCCGGAAACCACCTGCGACCGCATGGCGACGTGCTGGGCGGAAATCGACGCCGCCCGCGGCGCGGCCTATCACTTCATACCCGGCTGCGAGCGGATGATTCTGAACTACCTGCGCCTTGCCGGCGTTGTCGGCACGGTTGCAGCCTGAAGGGCCCGACGGCCGGTCTGATTGATGAGGACACCTCCCCGTGGATGGCGCTGATCTGGTTTTCCGGCATGTGCGCAGCGACCCCGATGCGATGGATGCCAGCGACGATCTGATGGTCGATATCATCGGCATCGACGGCCGGGTGTTGTGGGCCAATGCCGAGGAGGCGGATTGTCTGGGCATGAGCCCGGACATGGTGGTCGGGTTGCCGGTCGATTCGCTCTATGCGCCGGCCTCCGCCGACCTGATCCGCGATCTGCTGCACGTCCGCCAGAACGGGCGGGTGCCGCAGACGGTGGAACTGGAACTGATCGGCCGGGGCGGCCGCGCGATTTCCACGCTGGCCCGGCTGCGCTACCTCGCCTTCGAGGATCAGATCGCGTTGCGGCTGACCAAGATGGATTACGGCGCCGTCGGCATGCATCACGCCGAGCTGGCGGCCGACGAGCGGCTGCTGCGCAACATCGTGAGCGATGCCACCGAGGCGCACTGGGGCATTGTCTTCATCGAGCCGGTGGATGTGACGCAGCCGCGCGAGGAAGTGATCCGCCAGGTCTTCGAGAACCAGTCGGTGTGGCAGATGTGCAATCGCGCCATGGCGGCGCTTTACGATCTGCCGGACGAAATCGACTTCAACACCCAGAGCGTCCGTCTCTACTGGCCGAGAAGCGAGGCGAACGAGCGCTTTGTCGGGCAGATCATCGATTCCAACTACGCCATCGACAGTGCGCTCAGCATCGACCACCGCCACGACGGCACGCCGCTCTATCTGCGCAACGACGTTCGCGCCGAAATCTCAGACGGTTTCCTCCTGCGGCTGTGGGGCAACTGCCGCGACATCACCGAGCAGACCGAGGCCGCCAGCAGTTCCGCCGACCGGGTGGAATCGATGCAGCGTGTGTTTGACGCCATTCCCGATCCGGTCGTGGTCATGGCGCGATCCGGCCGCCTCGTCTGCCGCAACCGGGCATTTGCCGACGAGTTCGGCGGCCGCGACGGGCTGGAGGCGGCACTGCGCCGCCATGTGGCGCAGTGCGTGCCGCAGCAGGGGCCGGCCCGCAAGGGCTGGCGGGCGGTGGAGTTGACGGCGGGCGACGGCGCGCGCAGCCTCGTGGATGTCCACTGGCGCGAGGTGGACGGTGCCGCCAATGAAACATGGGATGTGCTTGTTGTGCGTCGCCGTGCGGCACCGGGCCGCCCGCGTCCGTTCGCGTCCGCACGGAGACCGGCCCCATGACACAGTCGCCCATGGTTCCGCCGCCGTCTGTGGTCTCTCCATCCGTGACCCGGCCGGCGGAGATTCAGTCGTTCAGTCTGGGCGTTCGCGGTGTCGCGTCGGTCGGCCGGGAGGAGATCGAGGCGCTGGTGGCCTCGGCCGGTTTCCGCGGCTTTGCCGATCTGATGCCGGATCCGATGCTGATTGTGGACCCCGACGAGACGGTGATCTTCCTTTCCGCGGCCGCCCGCACGCTGGCCGGTCGCAGCACGCTGCCCGAGCGGGTGCCCTTCAGTCTGTTCCTGCGCAAGTGCGATCTCGATATGGATGCGTTCGTGGCGGCGGCCGAGCGCGGGCAGAATCAGGGCAGCGTGCGGGTGCGCTCTTCCGGCCGCGTCTATCACGCCACGCGGCGGGTGCTGATGGCGGGCGGCCACACCCGCGGCTATTCGCTCTACTGGCTGCGCGATCCCGATGGCTGGGAGCGCATGAAGCGCAGCGGGCAGAGCCGGGTGCTGAGCCGCAGCGAGGTGGACGGCGGCCGCGACCTTTCCTTCCCGCCGTCGCTGGCCCTGCAGCTGGAGCGCGCGCGGCGGGCCTACGGGCGCGGCTTCCGGGTGCTGCTGCTGGGGGAATCCGGCGTCGGCAAGACCGAAATCGCCCGTCACATTCATCTCTCGGCCGGCGATGGCAACCGCCCCTTCATCCACGTCAACTGCGGCTCGGTTCCCGAGACGCTGTTTGAATCGGAAATGTTCGGTTACGAGCGCGGCGCCTTCACCGGTGCCCTGCAGGCCGGCAAGCGCGGCTTCGTGGAAAGTGCCGGCGGCGGCACGCTGTTTCTGGACGAAGTTGGCGAAATCCCGCTGGCCTCGCAGGCCAAGCTGCTCAAATTTCTGGAAGACGGCACCATCCAGCCGGTCGGCTCGGCCGTGGCGCGCAAGGTGGAGACGCGCGTCGTCGCCGCCACCAACCGCGATCTGGCGCAGATGATGCGGGCCGGCACCTTCCGCCGCGATCTCTATTTCCGCCTCGCGACCTTCCCGGTCGAGATTCCCCCGCTTCGGGCACGGGAGGACCGCGCGGCGCTGCTCGACGGGCTGGTGACGCGGGCCAACCGGGCGCGCGGCCGGCCGCTGCGGCTTTCGCCGGCCTGCCGGGCGGCGATTCTGGCCCATGATTTCCCCGGCAACCTGCGCGAGATGCGCTCCATCGTCGAATATCTCGATATCGTCGCCGATGAGACTGCGCTGCCCGAGCACCTGCCGCCGGCGATGTTCAGCGGCGTGCCCGCCGCCGGCGCGGCCGGAATGGGCATGGTCGGGGCGGGTCTGGTCGGGACGGCTATGGCGCTGCCGCCGGCGGCCACGGACGAGGCCGCAGCGCCCGCCGCTGCCGTGGCACTGCCGGCGCCGGATGCGACACCGGCGGTGCTGCCGCCGGGGCCGGCTGAGTCTGCGGAGGGGGCGAGCCTGAAGGAGATGACGCGCGCCTTCGAGGATCAGGTCATTCAGCAGGCGCTGGTGCGTTACGGCTCCAAACGCGAGGCCGCCCGTCACCTCGGCGTCGATATTGCCACGCTGGTGCGCAAGACGACGCGCCCGCGCTGAGAGCACCACGCGCCCGCACGGCGAGCACCCTGCGGCCGTGCTGAGGGCGCGCGGTCAAGCCTGCGTGATGCACGCGGCGACACCTTGTGGTTGGGCTGAAAAGGCGCCAAATGACGGCCGCGCGGGATTGTCGTCCGGGCCGCTTTGCGGCGGTCCGCCGGCCCGCGCGTGCCGCAGGCCGCTGCCGCGGCCGGGCGTCCGCCCCTTAAGGCGCCCGGTCGTGACGCTCCGGTGCCATCATGGCAACGCCCGCGGCGGTGCGATGCAAGGGATGTTTCGTCTGCCCCCGCGAAACGTCTGCCGGTGTTGGCCGTTCTGTCCCCTCAGAGGCCGCCGCCATCGCGCCGGTGCTGCCGTCCGGATGGCTCTGCCTGCCGGGCGGCGGCACCTGACGGTGCCGGCCGGCTTCAGCTCGTGGCGCCGTCGATGAGTTCAAACCCGAGGTCGACGACCTGTGCCGGGGCCCCGTCCAGCAGCAGCCGCGCACCGGTTTCGCCCACGCTCACCCGCGGCGTGCGGACGGTGGAGAGCGGGCGGGGCGCGAAGCGACCGACATCGAGCGCGTTGTGGCCGAACAGCGCCAGCCGCTCGGGCACGGCGATATTGCTGGCGAGGCAGTGGAAATAGCCGCCGATCGCCATGTCGTCGTTGGCGAAATAGAGCGCATCGATGGCGGGCGAGCGTGACAGCAGCGCCTGCGTGCCGGTGCGGCCGGCGCCGACCGACGAGCCCGAGCCGAGGAATTCCTCGTCGACGAGCGACAGGCCGGCCTGCGCCAGCGTGGAGACGAAGCCGCGATAGCGCTTGCCGGCGCGGATGTCGCGCGCGAAATCCCGCCCCAGATAGCCGATCCGGCGATAGCCGCGGGCAAGGAGATGGCGCGCAGCGGCCTCGCCGGTGCCCTCGTTGGAAAAGCCGACCACCAGATCCATGCCCGGGCCGTCGAGGTCGAGCAGTTCCGCCACCCGCGCGCCAGAGGCGGATAGCAGCAGCCGCGTGCGTTCGGAGTGCTCCAGACCGGCGAGCATCATGGCGGCTGGTCGCCAGGCCAGCATGCTGGTGACGAGGGCCTCCTCCCGTCGCGGATCGTAATCGGTGACGCCGACGACGGCCTGATAACCGGCCGCGTCGATCACCGCATTGGCGCCGCGCAGCACATCGGAGAACACGATGTTGGTCAGTGAGGGAATGAGGATGCCGATCAGATTCGATCCGGCCGAGGCGAGCGTGCCGGCGATGCGATTCGGCACATAGCCGAGCCGGGCGGCGGCCTCCAGCACGCGCTCGCGTGTGGCGGCCGAGAACGAGCCGTGGTTGCGCAGCACGCGCGAGGCGGTGCTTTCGCCGACGCCGGCCGCGGCGGCAACTTCGGTCAGGGTTACGGTTGCAGCCGGCGCGGGCAGGGCGACAGCCTCCGGCCGGGCGGTGCCCGGGCTCGTCAGTGTCGGGTCGGTCGGGTCGGCCGGGTTGGACGGATCGGACAGGGCGTTTCTCCTCAGGCGAAGCCTGACGTTCATTTTTCACGTTTCGCCGTTGCCGACAATATCGGCCGCGGCGGTTGATTTTGCTCCTTTCCCGATGCGCCGCGCCGCGCCGCGCCCGGCCCCGGCAACCGGGCGCAGTTGCCGGCCGGCACAACGGCTGCAGGATCCTGTTTTGAAAGGACGTTCAGCCTTTGACAGGGGCAGGACGGGGCGGCTGCCCCGCAGGCTCCGGTGGCTGCCCGCCAAACGTCGCGCGCCCGGCAACCGCCCGGCCGCAACCCGCCTGCGCCCCGCGCGCCGGCTGCCACGCCGTGCCCGGCGGTGCGGGACGAATCGCGTGCGGGATAATCTGACGGCAGCCTGTTACCGCGGCCGGGCGGACCGGCGCCGGGCTGGCTGTGGCCGCGGCGACCCGGCCGGCGGCCATCGGGGTGTTAACGAAGCCTTTCCACATTCCGGCAACGGTCCGTTAACCCGCGTTAACCCGGAGTTAACCATATGGGCGCTGACTGGAGCAAAGCAAAGATGAGTGTCCCGTGACGATCGCCCTTCGCCCCCGCCTGCCGATACGGTTCCGTGGCCGCTCCTATCTGGCGCTCGTTCTGACGCCGGAAGAGCCGCTTGACGCCTGGTTCGCCGGCCTCGATGCCTGGGCGGCGCAGTCGCCCGGGTTCTTCCGGACCCGCCCGGTGGTGCTCGACGTCTCCGGTGTCGCCCATGAGCGCGAGGACGTGGAGAAGCTGCTGGCCGGCTTTGGCGAACGCGGCGTGCGGGTGGTGGGGCTGGAAGGGGCGAAGCCCTCGTGGGTGACCCCGGAGATGCCGCCGCTCTTTACCGGCGGCAAGGTGGTGGATGTCGAGGCGGTGCCGGAGACGGTATCCGGCCCGGCAGCGAACGGCCCGGCGCCGGGCGGCGTGGTGACCGGCGGGCCGGATGCGGCCCCGGAATCTGCGCCCGAACCGGCGGCTCTCAATGACATGCCGCGCATGGAGCCCGCCACGCGCGGCGGCCATCAGGAGGCTGCCTCGCTGCTGATCGAGGAGCCGGTGCGCTCCGGCGCGTCGGTGTTCTTCCCGCAAGGGGATGTGACGGTGCTGGGCTCGGTCGCCTCCGGCGCCGAGATCATGGCCGGCGGATCGATCCATGTTTATGGCGCGCTGCGCGGCCGGGCGATTGCCGGCTGCGGCGGCAACCCGCGGGCGCGCATTTTCTGCCGGAAGATGGAAGCGGAACTGCTCGCCATCGACGGGCTCTACAAGACAACCGAAGATCTCGCGCCCGAGCTCAGAGGCAAGCCGATTCAGGCCTGGCTCGAAGGCGATGCGATGAAAGTGGCAGCGCTCGGCTGATCGA
>NZ_DAISHT010000019.1:0-8417 GCF_036822375.1 Pseudoxanthobacter sp.
GAGGCGGGGCAGGAGAGGCGGGGCAGGAGAGGCGATGACGATTTCCGAACGGGACATCATGGGCGGGCTCGCCAAGGGGCTTGCCGTGATCGAGACCTTTTCGGCCGCGCACCCCCGGCAGTCGATTGCCGAGGTGTCGGCGGCCTCCGGGCTCGACCGGGCAACGGCGCGGCGCTGCCTGCTGACGCTCGCCTTCCACGGCTATGCCGACTACGACGGCAAGTTCTTCACCCTCACGCCGCGGGTGCTGCGTCTGGGCACGGCGTGTCTGGCAACGATGCCGCTGCCGCAGATCGTGCAGCCGCTGCTGGACCGGCTGTCGGACGAGATCGGCGAGAGTTCCTCCGTCGCCATCCTCGACGGGGCGGAGATCGTCTATGTGGCGCGTGCCGCCCAGCGCCGGGTGATGTCGATTGCCCTGATGCCCGGCTCGCGGCTGCCGGCATTCTGCACGTCCATGGGGCGGGTGATGCTGGCTGCCCTGCCGGAGGCGGAGGCCCGCGCGCTGCTGGGCCCCGGCCCGCTGCCCGCCCGCAGCCCCTTCACGCGAACCGACCCGGAAGCGGTGATGGCGGAACTGGCCCGGGTGCGGAGCGATGGTTTTGCGGTGATCGATCAGGAGGTGGAAGCGGGACTGCGCTCGATTGCCGTGCCGGTGCTGAACGCGCGCGGGCGCACGGTGGCGGCCCTCAATGTCGGTCTGGCGGCCGGCCGGGCCGCACCGGAGGCGCTTGCCGGTCTGTTCCTGCCGCGGCTGCAGGCGGTGCAGGCCGAACTGCGCCGGATGCTGCGCTGAGGGGACGGGGCGGCGCCCGCGCGGAAGCCGTTCCGCCGCCTGTCCGCCCGCCGGCCCGGCCGTCGCCCGCTCTCTCCGGCCCGGCCCCCGCATCCCCGTGCCGGGCGCCCGCAAAGAGGCGGCTGTCCGGGTGCAACTGGCCGCTCCCGCCCGCTTCCCGGCGCGCCGTCGGGTTCATCGCGCCGTCGCTGTCGATGATAATACGATCATCCCGTCTTCCTCCTTGCTTGACTGTAATACGATAATACGATAACAAGAGCCTATTGGACGACAGAATCCGATGTCGCGCGGCCAGCCGCCGACCAGCACCGGCAAAAAAGCCGGCCGCCTGCACGCCCAGCGCAGGCACGGGAGGAAACAGATGAAAAAGAGTGACTCCGCTGAAAGCCGGATCGTGGCTTTCGGCAACGCCCTCAGCGAGCCTTTTTCACGGCGCGTTTTCATGCAGCTTGCGGCGGCGGCCGGCATCACCGGCGCCATCGGCCTGCCCGGCGCCGGTGCGCGCGCGGCGGAGGCGGATATCCGGCGCGGCAAGATCATCTATCAGATCGATGTGCTGCACTCTTACTGGGTGGAGTGGGTGAAGGGCTTCGATGCCACGACCCGCGCGCTCGGCCTTGAGGGCGCGCAGATGCTGCACGGCTCCGACCCCGCCACCCAGATCAGTCAGGTCCGCTCTGCCCCGCAGCTCGGCGCGAAGATGTTCATCGGTCTGCCGTTCCCGGATGGCGCCGTGCCGCAGATCGCGCGCGTTCTGCAGCAGGCGGGCATCTATTATTCCAACGTCTGGGAACAGCCCGCGTGGTTCTCGCCGGTCGATGTCGGCGATTACTATGTGCAGTATTCCACGCCGAACTCGATGCTGGCCGGCTACGAAGTCGCCCGGGTTCTGTTCGAGAAGATCGGCGGCGAAGGCAAGGTGGTGCACATCCTCGGCCTGCCGACGCCCACCGATGCGTTCCGCACCGCCGGCGTGCAGAAGGCGGCGGCCGAGTTTCCCGGCATTCAGCTTGTCGGCAACCTGCGCACCAAATGGGACCGTGAATCCGGCCGCGATGCGATGCTCTCCATGATCACCGCCCATCCGGACCTGAAGGCGGTGATGGCCCAGAACGACTCCATCGCCGAAGGTGTGCTGGCGGTTCTGGACGAGCGCGGCCTCAAGAACATTCCGGTCGGCGGCATCGACGGCCTGCCGGACGGGCTGCGGTCCGTTTTGTCGGGACGGCTGGCGGCCACCCACTCCTCGCTGCCGCCCTATCAGGCCGCCTTCATGGTCACATCGGTGTTCGACGCGCTGAACGGCTGGAAGCCGACGCTGCCGGAGCGGATGATGTACACGGAATCGGCGCTGATCACCGCCGATAACGCCCAGCTCTATCTTGACCGGCTCTATGGCCCGCAGGGCGCCGAATATGACTGGTCGAAGATGAGCCGCACGCTCAACCCGGAAACCTGGGATCCGCAGGCGCGCATTCTGCCCATCGATCCGCAGAAGCATTTCGCGCTGTTTCCGGAAAACCGCGCCCGCCTCAATCCGGCCTATTCGGAGGCGGCGGCGCCGGCCGAGTTCGAGCGCGTCACCCGGCTCTATGCCGATCATTACCGGACCGGGCCGTTCAAGGCGAAGGCATGAGCGAGATCGCAAGGGTTTCCCCGGACCGGGGAGAGCCGGAGCGGCCTTTCCGCAGCGCGGCTGCGCCCGCGCTTGAGCTTGCGGATATCAGCAAGGCCTATAACGGCATCCCGGCGGTTCAGAACGTCAGCTTCACGCTGCAGAAGCACCATGTGCTGGGACTTGTCGGCGAGAACGGCGCCGGCAAGTCCACCATCCTCGGCGTCATCAACGGCGTGGTCTCGCCCGACCGGGGCAGGCTGGCCATCCACGGCCGGGCCGTCACCTTCGGGCACCCCGACGAGGCGGCGCGGCACGGCGTGGCGACGGTGTTCCAGGAGCAGGGGCTCGTCGCGCAGCTGCGCGTCTGCGAAAACATGTTCCTCGGGCGCGAGACGCGCTTTTCCGTCGGCGGCGTGCTGCGCCGCCGGCAGATGATTGCCGAGGCGCAGGCCGTGCTCGACGATCTCGGCATCGACAATGTCGATCCGCGCGCCGTCACCGGCGACCTGTCGTTCGGCCAGCGTCAGCTTGTCGAAATCGCCCGCGCCTTTGCGCTCGCCCGCGTCTATCCGGTGGAGCCGGTGATCCTGCTCGACGAGCCGACCTCGGCGCTCTCCGAGAAGGAGGCGCAGAAGCTGTTCGACGGCATCCAGCGCTGGCGCAGCAAGGCCTCGATCATCATCGTGTCCCACGCGATGGCCGACATCTTCCGCTGCTGCGACGAGATCGTGGCGCTGAAGGACGGTCAGGTCGTGGCCCAGCTCGCCACCGCCGAGACCAGCCCCGACGGGCTGCACGAGCTGATCGTGGGCCGCAAGCGCGAGGAGGAATATTACAAGGAGTTCCGCCAGCGCGAGCCGGGCGCGCGGGTCGTGCTCTCCGCCCGCGGCCTCAGCCGGGCGGCAGCGGTGAAGGCGGTTTCGTTCGATCTGCGGGAGGGCGAGATCCTCGGCTTTGCCGGCGTGCTGGGGGCAGGCAAGTCGGTGGTCGCCAGCATGGTTGCCGGCCTGACCCCGCGCGACGCCGGCGAGGTGCTGGTGGAAGGGCAGAAGCTTGCCTCCGGCTCCAGCTTTCAGGCGATCTCGCAGGGCATCGGCTATGTGCCGGCCGAGCGCGGCCTGGCCGGCATCATCGCGGCCCATTCGCTGGAATGGAATCTCACGCTGCCGGCGCTCTCGAAGGTGATGGGGGCGGGCGGCATCGCCATCTCGCCGCAGAAAAGCGCCGCGGTCACCGATTTCTGGCTGAAGCGGCTGCGGGTGCGGGCCCCGGGGCGCCATGCGCCGGCGCGCGCCCTTTCCGGCGGCAACCAGCAGAAGGTGGTGTTTGCCAAGTGGCTGGCGCGCGGGGTGCGCATCCTCGTGCTCGACGAACCCGGCCGCGGTCTCGATGTCGGTGCCAAGGAGGAGATCTACGATCTGATCCGCGACATCGCCGCAGAAGGAACCGCGGTCCTTCTCATCTCAGACAACCTGCCGGAACTCATCGGCCTGTCGAACCGCATTCTGGTGATGCGCAAGGGCGAGGTGACGGCGGAGTTTCAGGCGGCCCGCGGCGACAAGCCGGAAGAAGCCGCCATCGTCCGACACATGCTCTGAGGGAGGGCGCCAGTCATGCCCACGACCACCACCACGACCGATGCCATCCCGGCAAGGCCGGGCCCCGCGCGGCTGCCGGCATTGTCCGGCGCCTATGCGATCCTTGCCCAGCTTGCCGCCCTGATCGTGCTGATCGCCTTCTTCACGCTGCAGAACCGGCTGTTCTTTTCGGTGTCGAATTTCCAGAACATCGGCATGCAGTCTTCCGTGCTGCTCATGGTGGCCCTCGCCGGCACGCTGGTCATCATGATCGGTTCCATCGATCTTTCGGTCGGTGCCACGGTTGTGCTGGCCACGCTGGTCACGGCCATCTGCGTCGACCGGTTCGGCAGCGCCGGCGGCATCCTCGTCGCCGTCGCGGTCGGCATGGCGGTCGGGCTCGTCAACGGCGGCCTGCTCGTCTGGCTCAAGGTGCCGTCGTTCCTCTCCACGCTGGGCATGATGTCGGTGCTGGCGGGCATCGCCGGCCATGTCTCCGGCGGCATCGCGATCATCTACCAGAACTGGGCCTATACGGACCTGATCAACGGCGCGTTCCTTTTGGGGCTGCCCAATGTCGCGACGGTGTCGCTGCTGGCGGCGCTGGCGCTCACCTTCGTGTCGCTGCGCACCCGCTTCGGCCGCTATCTCTATGCCATCGGCGGCGGCGAGGTGGTGGCGGCCAACTCCGGCGTGCCCATCCGGCGCTACAAGATCCTCGCCTTCACGGTCTGCGGGGCGCTGTGCGGCCTCGCCGGGGCCATGCTGGCCGGTCAGGTCGGTGCCGGCACGCCTGCGGCAGGCTCGGATATCCTGCTCAATTCCATCGCCGCGATCGTGATGGGCGGCACCGCCCTTTCCGGCGGCGTCGGCGGTCCCCACCGCACCATCCTCGGCGTGCTGCTCATCGCCATTCTGTCGAACGGCATGGACGTGACCGGCGTCGGCGGCTTCACGCAGGACATCGTCAAGGGGCTGGTCATCATCGTCGCCGTCGCCCTGACGACCGACCGCAAGAAATATCAGTTCATCAAATGAGCCAGGGACCGTTCTGCCGCTGTCGCGGCCGTGCGGGAGGAAACATGACCAACGGACGCCTGAACGGAAAGGTCGCCATCATAACCGGCGGCGCCAGAGGAATTGGCAAGGCAACCGCGATGCGGTTTGCGGAAGAGGGCGCTCTGGTCGCCATCTTCGATGTGCTCGGCGAAGGCGAACTCGTCGCCGCCGGGCTGCGGGCCGGCGGGGCCCGGGCCGTCTTCATCAAGACCGATCTCACCCGCGAACACCGCGTGGCAGAGGCCGTGGCCGACGTGATCGCAACGTTCGGCACCGTCGATATCCTCGTCAACAACGCGGCGACGCCGGGCGTGAACAAGCTCGTTCACGAAATGAGCGAGGCGGAGTGGGATGCGGTCTTCAACATCAACGTGAAAGGCACTTTCTTCGCCACCAAGCACGTGCTGCCGCAGATGATGGCGAAGAAGGCCGGTTCCATCGTCAATTTCTCGTCGATCTACGGGCTGATCGGCTCCGCCGACCTGCCGGCCTACCACGCCACCAAGGGCGCGGTGCTGCTGATGACGAAGACCGACGCCATCTGCTACGCGCCCTACGGCATCCGGGTGAACGCGGTCCATCCCGGTTCCACCAAGACCGAACTGTTTTTGCAGGCCGCGGACAGCTGGCCCGGCGGGCGGGCGGATTATCTGGCGATGATGGGATCAAAACATCCCCTCACGCTGGGCGAGCCGGTCGATGTCGCCAACTGCGTGCTGTTCCTCGCCTCCGACGAAGCCCGCTTCGTGACGGGTGCAAGCCTCGTCTGCGACGGCGGCTACACGGCGCAATGAACACCAGCAAACGGGAAGACACGCCATGGAACTCAGGGACAGGGTCGTCATCGTCACCGGCGGGGCGCGCGGCATCGGGCTGGCGATTGCCCGGGCGGTGTGTGCCGCCGGGGGATGCGCCGTCATTGCCGACCGGGCCGGGGCGGAGGCGGCCGCCGGCACGCTTCGCGCCGCCGGCCATGCCGCCGAGGCCGCCACCCTCGATGTGACCGACAGCGCGGCTGTCGATGCGCTGACCGACGATGTCGCCCGCCGCCACGGCCGCATCGACGGCTTCGTGGCCAATGCCGCCTTCGCCAACGCCAGCACCCTGCTCGACCACACCGATGCGGAGTGGCGCGGCGTGATGGCGGTCAATCTCGACGGCGTGTTCTATTCGGTGCGCGCCGCCGGGCGGCACATGGTGAAGGCGGGGCGGGGCTCCGTGGTGGTGATTTCCTCGGTCGCCGGCGTGCGGGCCGTGCGCCCGGAGGTGCATGCCGCCTACGATGTCTCAAAGGCCGCGGTGGCCCATCTCGCCCGGGTCGTCGGGGTGGAGTGGGCGAAAAGCGGCGTGCGCGTCAATGCGGTCGGCCCCGGCTACACGGAGACCGAAATGCTGCGCGCGGTCGGCATCGAGCACCCGGAGGTGATGGCCCGCTGGCTTGACGACATGCCGAACGGGCGGCTGCTCCAGCCCGACCAGATCGCCGCCGTCGTCGCCTTCCTGCTGTCCGATGCCTCATCGGCGATCAATGCCCAGCTCATCATGGCCGACGCCGGCTACAGCGCGTTCTGAAACAGCCGGCCTGAGAAAGGGCGCGCGAACGGGCGCCCCGCAAAGACAAGCAGCCGGCCGGCGGCCGGCGGAAACAAATGACCGGCACAAGCCGGCCGGGAGGACAGGAAACTCTGCGATGACTGACACCACGAAGAAACCCGTCGAAAAGCTCGACGCGCTGATCCTCGGGGCCGGCTTCGCCGGTCTGGCCATGCTGCACAAGATGCAGAACAAGCTCGGCATGAAGGCCCGGGTGCTGGACAAGGCCGGCGGCGTCGGCGGCACCTGGTACTGGAACCGCTACCCCGGCGCCCGGTCGGATACCGAAAGCTGGGTCTATTGCTACAGCTTCGATCCCGCCCTCTACCGGGAGTGGAAGTGGACGGAGCGCTATCCGCGTCAGGCCGAGATTCTGGCCTATCTGGAGCACGTCGCCGACCGTTTCGACCTGCGCCGCAACATCCGGCTCAACGCGCTGGTGACCAGTGCGCACTGGAACGAGAGGTCGCAGCGCTGGGATATCGAGACGAGCGACGGCGACCGTTTCGCCGCGCGCTATTTCATCACCGGCCTCGGCCTGCTTTCGGCGGCCAACAAGCCGCTCTTTCCCGGTGAGGAGACCTTCAGGGGCCGGGTGCTGCACACCGGCAACTGGCCGACGACGCCGGTGGACTTCACCGGCAAGCGTGTCGGCGTGATCGGCAATGGCTCCACCGGCGTTCAGGTGGTGGTGGAAACCTCGAAGGTCGCCGGGCATCTGGTGCTGTTCCAGCGCACGCCGCAATATTCCGTGCCGGCGCGCAACCATCCGGTCGATCCGGCATTCCTCGACGGGATCGCCGACAATCTGGAGGCCTATTTCGACCGCGTGCGCCGTTCCGCCACGGTGTTCGCCTTCGAGGAGGCGCGACAGGGCGCGATGGAGGTTTCCGCGGACGAGCGCGAGGCCGTCTACGAGAAGGCGTGGCAGGACGGCGGCGGCTTCAACTTCATGTTCGGCACGTTCAGCGACATCGCCACCAACCGGGAATCCAACGCCACCGCCGCCGACTTCATCCGCCGCAAGATCGCCGCTGTCATCTCCGACCCGGAGAAGCGCGAAATCATGACGCCGACCGATCTCTATGCGCGCCGGCCGCTGTGCGACAATCATTTTTACGAGGCGATCGACCGGGAGAACGTGTCGGTCGTCGATGTCCGCAAGGCGCCGATCGTCGGGTTTACCGAAAACGGCATCCGCACCGCCGACGGCGAGATCGCGCTCGATTATGTGATCTTCGCCACCGGCTTCGATGCGGTGACCGGCAATTTCGTGCGCATCGACATTCGCGGCCGCGACGGGCTGAAGCTGCGCGACCACTGGGCACAGGGGCCGCGGGCCTTCCTCGGCCTGTCGGCGGCGGGTTTTCCCAACATGTTCTCGCTCTATGGCCCGCCCGGCCCCTTCACCAACCAGCCGCCGGCCATCGAGTGGCAGGCGGAATGGGTGTCGGAGGCGATCCGCTACATGGAGGAGCACGGCCTCTCCACGATGGAGGCAACGCGGGAGGCCGAACAGGGCTGGCTTGACGAGTGCATCCGCATCGAGGCGATGACGCTGTTCGGCAAGCTCGACTGGTGGGTTTCCGGTGCCAACATTCCCGGCAAGGCAAAGGCGGTCAGCTTCTACATGGGCGGTTTCGGCGCGTACATGAAGCACGCCGAAGCCTGTGCCGAAAACGGCTACAGCGGCTATGCGCTCGCCGGGGCGCAGGCGGCAGCCGCCGAATAGGCCGGCTCGCGCCCGCTCGTCCGCTGCCCGCTTGCCGCTGCC